>NZ_JBSIBZ010000140.1:0-16393 GCF_058245575.1 Streptomyces sp. UF-297
GGTGACGACGTGCCGAGTTCCCCCAAGGACCCGCGACGCCGGGTGCCGGGCCCCGCGCGACCGCGCGGCGAAGGGCGGCCGCGCCCCGCGGCGGCCCGCCCCGCCGCCAAGCGACCCGCGCCGCGCCCGCCCCGTCCCCGTTCCGGCTCCGCCGCCATCCGCCTGGGCAGCCCGCGCCCCCGGCTGCGCCTGGTCTCCCTCGGGCTGACCCTGGTCCTGATGGTCTTCGTCGTGCGCCTCTTCCAGGTGCAGGCCGTGGACGCCAGCGCGTACGCCGCCAAGGCCAACGAGAACCGCTACGTCCCCGTCAAGCTCGCGGCCGAACGCGGCGCGATCACCGACCGGGACGGCGTGGACCTGGCCACCACCGTGGACGCGTACGACATCACCGCCGACCCCAGCCTGCTCGCGCCCGACAAGGCCCAGGTCCCCGACGCCCCGCGCCAGGCCGCGGCCCTCCTCGCGCCGATGCTGGGCGAGGAGCAGGGGGAGCTGGCCAAGAAGCTCTCCAGGGCGCAGTCCCGCTACGCCCTGCTGTCCAAGCAGCAGACGCCGCAGGTGTGGAAGCAGATCAAGGACCTGCGCAGCA
The DNA here is from genome assembly GCF_058245575.1 of Streptomyces sp. UF-297. Lineage (NCBI taxonomy): Bacteria > Bacillati > Actinomycetota > Actinomycetes > Kitasatosporales > Streptomycetaceae > Streptomyces > Streptomyces sp. UF-297. Next base: position 590 of record NZ_JBSIBZ010000140.1, read on the forward strand.
CCCTGGACGCCAAGGAGCGCAAGGAGGCCAGGGCCGCCAAGCGCAAGGTGCGCCCCAGCGTCCTGTCCGGGATCTTCGCGGACAAGCACCGCAAGCGCATCTACCCCAACAAGGACCTCGCCTCCGGCGTCCTGGGCTTCGTCAACGCCGACGGCAAGGGCTCCGGCGGCCTGGAAGCCCAGCTGGACAAGGAACTCGCGGGCACCGACGGCAAGCTCGTCTACGCCCAGTCCAACGGCCGCCGGGTGCCCACCGCCGACGCCCAGGAGCACCCCGCCGTCCCCGGCACCGACATCGAGCTGACCTTGGACCGCGACATCCAGTGGGCGGCGCAGCAGGCCATCACCAAGCAGGTCGCCGAGTCCCGCGCCGACCGCGGCTATGTCGTCGTCCAGGACACCAGGACCGGCGAGATCCTGGCGCTGGCCAACGCCCCCGGCTTCGACCCCAACGACATCTCCAAGGCCGACCCGGCCGCACTGGGCAACGCCGCCCTCTCGGACGCCTACGAGCCCGGCTCCACCAGCAAGCTGATGTCGATGGCCGCCGTACTGGAGGAGGGGGCGGCCACACCCGCCACCCGCGTCACCGTCCCCAACCGCCTGCACCGCGGCGACCGGCTGTTTTCGGACGACATCGACCACCCCACCTGGTACCTCACGCTCAACGGCGTACTCGCCAAGTCCAGCAACATCGGCACGATCCTGGCGACCGAACAGCTGGGCAGGACCCGCAAGGACGCCAACGCGGTTCTCCACTCCTACCTGCGCAAATTCGGCATCGGGAAGCCGACGGGGCTCGGTTTCCCCGGCGAGACACCGGGCATCCTGGCCCCGCCGCAGAAGTGGAGCACCTCGCAGCAGTACACGATCCCCTTCGGCCAGGGTCTCTCCCTCAACGCCGTCCAGGCCGCGTCCGTCTACTCCACGATCGCCAACGGCGGCGAGCGGATCGACCCCACGCTCGTACGGGGCACCACGGGACCGGACGGCCAGTACGTCCCCGCGCCCGCGCCCAAGAAGAGCCGCGTGGTCAGCGAGAAGACCGCCAAGACCCTGGCCACCATGCTGGAATCGGTGGTCGACGACCGGGAGGGCACCGGCGCCAAGGCGAAGATCGAGGGATACCGGGTCGGCGGTAAGACCGGCACGTCCAACCGGGTGGACCCCAAGACCGGCCGCTACCGCGGCTACACCGCCTCCTTCGCCGGCTTCGCCCCCGCCGACAAGCCCCGTCTCACCGTCTACTGCGCGGTCCAGAACCCCACCAAGGGCAGCTACTTCGGCGGCCAGATCTGCGGCCCGATCTACAAGCAGGTCATGGAATTCGCGCTCAAGACCCTCCAGATCCCGCCCAGCGGCGCCCAGCCCCCGCGCCTGCCCGTCACCTTCACGCCGGGCTCGTCCGGATAAGGGGCAGTGCCGTGACAACCATCACCCCCGACCCCGGGAACCGCTCCTGCGCGGCGCCCTCACTTCGCTCCGAGGCCACTGCGCCCGGTACGCTCACCGCCGTGTCACACGCTGATCAGTCCCCCCAAGCCCAGAAGGACGCCTCCGGCAAATACCCCGGAGCGCCCCGCCCCGAGCAGGTCCGCCCCATCCCCCTGGCGGATCTGGCAGAGCAACTGGGCACCCCGGCTCCGGCCTCCGCAGCCGCAGTCACCGGCATCACCCACGACTCCCGGGCGGTACGCCCCGGTGACGTCTACGCCGCCCTGCCCGGCGCCCGTTTCCACGGCGCCGACTTCGCCGCCCAGGCCGCCGACCTCGGCGCCGCCGCGGTGCTGACCGACCCGGCGGGCGCCGAGCGCGCCGCGGCCACCGGCCTGCCCGTCCTGGTCGTGGACGGCCCCCGTGCCCGTATGGGAGCGCTGGCCGCCACGATCTACGGCAACCCGGGCGAGGACCTCCTCCAGATCGGCATCACCGGGACCTCCGGCAAGACCACCACCGCGTACCTCATCGAAGGCGGGCTGCGGGCTGCAGGTGGGCTGACCGGCCTGATCGGCACGGTGGAGTCCCGTATCGGCGACGAGCGGCTGAAGTCGGAGCGCACCACCCCCGAGGCCACCGACCTCCAGGCGCTGTTCGCGGTGATGCGCGAGCGCGGTGTGCGCTCGGTCGCCATGGAGGTCTCCAGCCACGCGCTGGTCCTGGGCCGTGTCGACGGCTGCGTCTTCGACGTCGCGATCTTCAACAACCTCAGCCCGGAGCACATGGAGTTCCACTCCGGCATGGAGGACTACTTCCAGGCCAAGGCCCAGCTGTTCACCAAGGCCCGCAGCCGCGCCGGCGTCGTCAACCTCGACGACGAGTACGGCAGGCGCCTGGTGACCCAGTCGGAGGTCCCGGTCACCACCTTCTCCGCCGAGGGCCACCCGGACGCCGACTGGCGCGCCGCCGACGTCGAGGTCGGCGCGCTCGGCTCGACCTTCACCGTCCTCGGCCCGGCCGGCGAGACCGTACGCGCCGCCTCCCCGATCGCCGGGCCCTTCAACGTCGCCAACGCGCTCGCCGCCATCACGGCCCTGGTCGTCGCCGGCGTCGACCCGCAGACCGCCGCCGACGGCGTCGCCGCGGTGCCCGGTGTCCCCGGCCGCCTGGAGCGCGTGGACGCCGGCCAGCCCTACCTCGCCGTGGTCGACTACGCGCACAAGACCGACGCCGTCGAATCGGTCCTGCGCGCGCTGCGCAAGGTCACCGAGGGCCGCATCCACGCCGTGCTCGGCTGCGGCGGCGACCGCGACCGCACCAAGCGGGCCCCGATGGGTGCCGCCCTCGCGCGCCTCGCCGACACCGCAGTGCTGACCAGCGACAACCCCCGATCCGAGGACCCCCTCGCGATCCTGGCCACCATGCTCGCGGGCGCCGCCGAGGTGCCCTCGCACGAGCGCGGCACCGTACTGGTCGAGGAGGAGCGGGCCGCGGCCATCGCCGCCGCCGTCGCCCGCGCCGAGCCCGGCGACACCGTGATCGTCGCGGGCAAGGGCCACGAGCAGGGCCAGGACATCGCCGGAGTGGTCCGGCCCTTCGACGACCGCCAGGTGCTGCGCGAGGCCATTACGGCCTCGATGACGTCGCAGCAGCCCAATCACCAGGGATGACACACCGCCATGCGCGCAAAACCCTTCGAACGGCACCTCCTGCCCACGGCCGGAGGTGACCTGTGATCTCCCTGTCCCTCGCCGAGATCGCGAGCATCGTCGGCGGGCAGCAGCACGACATACCGGACCCGCAGGTCCAGGTGACCGGGCCTGTCGTGATCGACTCCCGCCAGGTGTGCCCCGGCAGCCTGTTCGCCGCCTTCGCGGGCGAGAGAGTCGACGGCCACGACTTCGCGCAGCGCGCTGTTGAGGCGGGCGCGGCAGCCGTACTGGCCGCCCGCCCCGTGGGTGTCCCGGCGATCGTGGTCGACGACGTCGTCGCCGCGCTCGGCGCCCTGGCCCGCACCGTCGTCGAGCGCCTGGGCACCAGCGTCGTGGCGCTCACCGGCTCGGCCGGCAAGACCAGCACCAAAGACCTGATCGCCCAGCTGCTCCAGCGCCAGGGCCCCACCGTGTGGCCCCCCGGCTCCTTCAACAACGAGATCGGCCTGCCGCTGACCGCGCTGCGCGCCGACGCGGACACCCGCCACCTCGTCCTGGAGATGGGCGCCCGCGGCATCGGCCACATCCGCTACCTCGCCGGGCTGACCCCGCCGAGGATCGGCGTCGTGCTCAACGTCGGCACCGCCCACATCGGCGAGTTCGGCGGCCGTGAGCAGATCGCCGAGGCCAAGGGCGAGCTGGTGGAGGTCCTGCCGCCGGAGAGCGAGGGCGGCCTGGCCGTGCTCAACGCGGACGACCCCTACGTACGCGCCATGGCAGCCCGCACGAAGGCCCGTACGGTCCTGTTCGGCGAGGCCGCGGACGCCGACGTACGTGCCGAGAATGTCCGGCTCGGTGAGCGCGGACAGCCGTCCTTCACGCTTCACACACCCTCCGGGTGCAGCGAGGTGACCATGCGGCTGTACGGTGAGCACCACGTGTCGAACGCGCTCGCCGCGGCCGCCGTCGCCCACGAGTCGGGCATGCCCGTAGAGGAGATCGCCGCGGCGCTCTCCGAAGCCGGCACGCTCTCCCGGTGGCGGATGGAGGTCACCGAGCGCGCGGACGGCGTGACGGTCGTCAACGACGCCTACAACGCGAACCCGGACTCCATGCGCGCCGCGCTCCGCGCGCTCGTGGCGATGGGCCAAGCCCCTCGGGCAAAGGGGGGCCGTACGTGGGCGGTGCTCGGTGAGATGGCCGAGCTCGGCGAGGAGTCGCTCGCCGAACACGACGCGGTCGGGCGCCTGGTCGTCCGGCTCAACGTCAGCAAGCTCGTGGCGGTCGGCGGCAGGGAAGCAGCCTGGCTCGACATGGGTGCCAAGAACGAGGGTTCGTGGGGTGAGGAGTCGGTGCACGTGTCCGACGCGCGGGCGGCGATCGACCTGCTGCGCAGTGAGCTGCAGCCGGGAGACGTCGTGCTGGTGAAGGCGTCCAGGTCGGTCGGCCTGGAGCGGGTTGCCGCAGCACTGCTGGACGGCGAAGGGGACATGGGCGGGGCCGCCGCCCGATGAACACGATGAAGCAGATCCTCTTCTCCGGAATGATCGGGCTCTTCCTGACCCTGATCGGCACCCCGCTGCTGATCAAGTTCCTCGCCCGCAAGGGCTACGGCCAGTTCATCCGTGACGACGGCCCGCGCGAGCACCACAGCAAGCGCGGTACGCCCACCATGGGCGGTATCGCCTTCATCCTGGCCACGATCATCGCGTACGCGCTGACCAAGGTCATCACGAGCAGCGACCCCACCTTCTCCGGTGTGCTGGTGCTGTTCCTGATGGCCGGCATGGGCCTGGTGGGCTTCCTCGACGACTACATCAAGATCGTCAAGCAGCGTTCGCTGGGCCTGCGGGCCAAGGCGAAGATGGCCGGACAGCTGATCGTCGGTATCGCCTTCGCGGTGCTCTCGCTGCAGTTCGCCGACGCGCGCGGGCAGACGCCGGCCTCCGACCGGCTCTCCTTCACCCAGGACTTCGGCTGGTCGGTCGGCCCCGTGATCTTCGTGATCTGGGCGCTGTTCATGATCCTGGCGATGTCCAACGGCGTGAACCTCACCGACGGCCTGGACGGCCTGGCCACCGGCGCCTCGGTGATGGTCTTCGGCGCGTACACCTTCATCGGCATCTGGCAGTACCAGGAGTCCTGCGCCAACCAGCTGACGGCCGGACCCGGCTGTTACGAGGTCCGCGACCCGCTCGACCTCGCGGTCGTCGCCTCGGCTCTGATGGGCGCCTGCTTCGGCTTCCTGTGGTGGAACACCTCACCCGCCAAGATCTTCATGGGTGACACCGGCTCGCTGGCCCTGGGCGGCGCGCTGGCGGGTCTGGCCATCTGCTCCCGTACGGAGCTGCTGCTGGCGGTCCTGGGCGGTCTGTTCGTCCTGATCACCATGTCCGTGGTCATTCAGGTCGGATCCTTCCGGCTCACCGGCAAGCGCGTCTTCCGGATGGCGCCACTACAGCACCACTTCGAACTCAAGGGGTGGTCCGAAGTCCTTGTCGTGGTCCGCTTCTGGATCATCCAGGGCATGTGCGTGATCGTGGGCCTGGGCATCTTCTACGGCGGATGGCAGGCGGCGAAGTGACCCCGCAGGACTTCTCCGGGATGCGCGTCACCGTCGCGGGCCTGGGCGTGAGCGGCACCAGCGCCGCCCGCGCCCTGGCCGCCCGCGGCGCCCTGGTCACGGTCGTGGACGGCGGCGACGGCGACAAGCAGCGCGCCGGGGCCGCCGCCCTGGAGGCGGAAGGGATCACCGTCCGCCTCGGCGACGGCGACACCCTGCCCGAGGGCACCGGCCTGGTCGTCACCTCGCCCGGCTGGCAGCCCGGCAGCCCGCTGTTCGCGGCCGCCGCCGAGGCGGGCGTCGAGGTCGTCGGCGATGTGGAGATCGCCTGGCGGCTGCGCGGCGAGGGCGGCCGCAAGGCAGCGCCCTGGCTCGCGGTCACCGGCACCAACGGCAAGACCACCACGACCCGGATGCTGGCCTCCATCCTGGAGGCCGAGGGCCTGCGGACCGCGGCGGTCGGCAACATCGGCACCCCGATCATCGACGTCGTCCTCGCGGAGGAGCCCTACGACGTCCTGGCCGTGGAGCTGTCCAGCTACCAGCTGCACTGGGCGCCGTCCCTGCGCGCCCACTCCGCCGCCGTCCTCAACCTCGCGCCCGACCACCTGGACTGGCACGGCTCCATGGAGGCCTACGCCGCCGACAAGGGCCGCATCTACGAGGGCAACACCGTCGCCTGCGTCTACAACGTGGCCGACCAGGTGACCGAGGACCTGGTCCGCGAGGCCGATGTCGAGGAGGGCTGCCGTGCCATCGGCTTCACCCTCGGCACTCCGGGGCCCTCGCAGCTGGGCGTCGTCGAGGGCATCCTCGTGGACCGCGCCTTCGTCCAGTACCGCCACCAGCAGGCCCAGGAGCTGGCGGAGGTGTCCGACATCGCCCCCGGCTCGGGACCCGCGGCGCCGCACAACATCGCCAACGCCCTCGCGGCGGCGGCCCTGGCCCGCGCGTTCGGCGTGCGGCCGGAGTCCGTACGCGACGGGCTGCGCGCCTTCCACCCGGACCCGCACCGCATCCAGCACATCGCGGAGCGCGCCGCAGTCACCTACATCGACGACTCCAAGGCCACCAACACCCACGCCGCCGAGGCGTCGTTGGCGGCGTACGAGCACATCGTCTGGATCGCCGGAGGCCTGGCCAAGGGCGCGACCTTCGACGACCTGGTGCGCACCTCGGCGGAGCGGCTGCGCGGTGTGGTCCTCATCGGCGCCGACCGTGCCCTGATTCGTGATGCCTTGTCGCGACACGCCCCGGATGTCCCGGTCGTCGACCTCGAGCGGACCGACACTGGGGCGATGTCCGAGGCCGTGCGGGAAGCGACGCGTCTGGCCCGGCCGGGCGATACGGTCCTGCTGGCCCCGGCCTGCGCCTCGATGGACATGTATCTCAACTACAACAAGCGGGGCGAGGCCTTCGCCGAAGCGGTCCGGGAACTCCCGGCCGGTCAGGACCAGTAGTCCGTACGTCCCCGCCGCCGTCGAGGACGTACGGCGCGGCACACCCGTGGAGGGGACGAGGATGACGGCCCGATCGGCGAAGACGGCACCGCCGCGCCCGGCGCGCCGGACCGGCTCCGGCCGCCGGCCGCCGCGGGCAGGCCGCTCCTCCGGCGGCCCCCGGCGCCTGTACGCACAAGTGAAGCGGGCCTGGGACCGCCCGCTCACCGCCTACTACCTGATCCTCGGCGGCAGCCTGCTGATCACCGTGCTGGGTCTGGTGATGGTCTACTCGGCCTCGCAGATCAAGGCGCTGCAGAGCGGCCTGGCGCCGACCTTCTTCTTCCGCAAACAGCTGCTGGCCGCCGTGCTCGGCGGCGGTCTGCTGCTGATCGCCTCACGGCTGCCGGTACGGCTGCACCGCGCGCTGTCCTACCCGCTGCTGGCCGGCTCGGTCTTCTTGATGTGCCTGGTGCAGATCCCGGGGATAGGGGTCGCGGTCAACGGCAACCAGAACTGGATCAATCTGGGCGGGCCTTTCCAGATGCAACCCAGCGAGTTCGGGAAGCTCGCGCTGGTGCTGTGGGGCGCCGACCTGCTGGCCCGCAAGCAGGACAAGAGGCTGCTCGCCCAGTGGAAGCACCTGCTGGTCCCGCTGATCCCGGTGGCGTTCCTGCTGCTCGGCCTGATCATGCTGGGCGGCGACATGGGTACCGCGATCATTCTCACCGCGATCCTCTTCGGGCTGCTGTGGGTGGCCGGTGCCCCCACCCGGCTGTTCGCGGGCGTGCTCGGCTCCGCCGCGGTCATAGGGATTCTGCTGATCAAGACGAGCCCCAACCGTATGGCCCGGCTCGGCTGCATCCTCGCCGACGATCCCGGACCCGGCGACGCGTGCTGGCAGGCGGTGCACGGGATCTACGCGCTCTCCTCCGGCGGATTCTTCGGTTCCGGGCTCGGCGCGAGTATGGAAAAATGGGGTGAACTCCCTGAACCGCACACCGACTTCATCTTCGCCATCACCGGGGAGGAACTGGGGCTGGCGGGGACGCTGTCGGTGCTCGCCCTCTTCGCGGCTCTAGGCTATGCGGGTATCCGCGTGGCCGGACGCACGGAGGACCCCTTCGTGAGGTACGCCGCGGGAGGCGTGACCACCTGGATCACGGCCCAGGCCGTGGTCAACATCGGTGCGGTGCTCGGCCTGTTGCCGATCGCCGGTGTCCCGCTCCCGCTGTTCTCCTACGGAGGCTCCGCCCTGCTGCCGACGATGTTCGCCATCGGGCTCCTGATCGCTTTCGCGCGAGATGAGCCCGCTGCACGGGCGGCGTTGGCCATGCGGCAGCCTGTTTTCGCAAAGAAGCTGGCTGGGGTGAGACGGAAGACGATGAGACGGCGCGTCAAGAAGCGACCGTCCGGAGAGCGGTGAATTTCGGTGCATGTCGTACTCGCCGGTGGGGGGACCGCCGGCCACATCGAGCCCGCGCTCGCCCTCGCGGACGCCCTGCGCAGGCAGGACCCGACCGTGGGGATCACGGCACTCGGCACGGAGAAGGGCCTGGAGACCCGTCTCGTTCCCGAGCGGGGCTACGAACTCGGCCTGATCCCGGCCGTACCGCTGCCGCGCAAGCCCACGCCTGAACTGATCACCGTCCCCGGGCGGCTGCGCGGCACCATCAAGGCCGCCGAGCAGATCCTGGAGCGCACGAAGGCGGACTGCGTCGTCGGCTTCGGCGGATATGTGGCGCTTCCCGGCTATCTGGCCGCCAAGCGGCTGGGCGTGCCGATCATCGTGCACGAGGCCAATGCCCGCCCGGGCCTGGCCAACAAGATCGGCTCGCGCTACGCCAAGTACGTCGCCGTCAGCACCCCCGAGAGCAAGCTGCGCGGCGCCCGCTACGTCGGCATCCCGCTGCGCCGCACCATCGCCACCCTGGACCGGGCGGCCGTCCGCCCCGAGGCGCGCGCCGCCTTCGGCCTGGACCCCAACCTCCCCACGCTGCTGGTCTCCGGCGGCTCGCAGGGCGCCCGCCGCCTGAACGAGGTCATCCAGGCCGCCGTCCCCACGCTGCAGCGCTCGGGCATCCAGGTCCTGCACGCGGTCGGCCCGAAGAACGAATTGCCGCATGTGGACAACATGCCCGGGATGCCGCCGTACGTGCCGGTACCGTACGTGGACCGGATGGACCTCGCGTACGCCGCGGCCGACATGATGCTCTGCCGCGCGGGCGCGATGACCGTCGCCGAACTCTCCGCCGTCGGGCTCCCCGCCTGCTACGTCCCGCTGCCCATCGGCAACGGCGAACAGCGGCTCAATGCCCAGCCGGTGGTCAACGCCGGCGGCGGACTGCTGGTGGACGACGCCCAGCTGACCCCGGAGTGGGTGCAGGGCAACGTCCTGCCGGTGCTCTCCGACCCGCACCGGCTGTACGAGATGTCGCGCGCGGCCTCCGAATTCGGCCGCCGGGACGCCGACGAACTGCTGGTCGGCATGGTGTACGAGGCGATCGCACAGCGCAACAGCTAGCGACACGACAGAAAGCAGGGGAGCGTGGCCGGACCGACGACCGCCCGGCGCGGCGCGAAGAAGTCATCGCCGTCCGGCCCGCCCTCCGCAGGGAAAGAATCCACGGCGAAGAAAACGAAAAGGGGGCGGCGGTGGCGCGCACCGAGCCGCCGCACCCTGATCGTCGCCCTGGTCGCCGCCGCGCTCCTGACGGCCTTCGCCGTCTGGGCCCTGTACGGCTCGTCCTGGCTGCGCGTGGAGCGCGTCAAGGCCGAGGGCACAAAGGTTCTGACGGCGGATGAGATCATCCGGACGGCGGCCGTACCGCTGAACGCGCCCCTCGTTTCCGTGGACACCGAAGCGGTCGCCGCACGGCTGACGGACCAGTTCCCGCGGATCAAGTCCGTCGACGTGGTGCGATCCTGGCCGAACACCATCGGCCTGAAAGTGACCGAGAGAACGCCTGAACTCCTCATCAAGAAGGGCGGAAAGTTTGACGAAGTGGACGCAGACGGCGTCCGTTTCGCCACGGTCGGCTCCGCCCCCAAGGGCGTTCCGCTTCTGGAATTGACCGCGCAGGACTCCCCGAGCCTGCGCAGGTTTGGCGTACAACGGCTCCAGCGCGAAGCGGTACGGGTAGCGTCCGGTGTTCCCGAAGCCGTCCGCAAGGATGTACGGACTGTTCGAGTGCGCTCGTACGACTCCATCACCCTGGAGTTGACGGGGGGTCGTACGGTTCAGTGGGGGAGCGGTGAACAGGGCGCTGTCAAGGCCAAGGTGCTCACCGCGCTGCTGAAAGCGGCGCGTGATGCGCGCCACTTCGATGTGAGTGCTCCCACTGCTCCCGCGGCGTCGGGGAGTTGACGTGCGTACCCGCAGGCCAGCACCCTGGATGGCTACCACTATGGGTGATCACATAGGGTGAAAAGAAAAACGGGAGGTTCGGCGTGTTCGTTGAACGTGCGCCACTTGTCGACTTAGTGTCTCGTTCCAAAGGGACTGTGGAACCAAGGAACACAGGCACTGGTAACCCTAAACTTCAACGTTAGGGTTCGGGTCGGCGAATACGGACCGTCCCATCGGCATCAGTCGGCGTCCACAACACGTGTGAGGCGACGACACGTAACTCGAGGCGAGAGGCCTTCGACGTGGCAGCACCGCAGAACTACCTCGCAGTCATCAAGGTCGTCGGCATCGGCGGCGGTGGCGTGAACGCCATCAACCGGATGATCGAGGTCGGGCTCAAGGGCGTCGAGTTCATCGCGATCAACACCGATGCGCAGGCGTTGCTGATGAGCGACGCCGACGTCAAGCTCGACGTCGGTCGTGAGATGACCCGTGGCCTGGGCGCCGGCGCCAACCCGGACGTGGGCCGCAAGGCGGCCGAGGACCACCGCGAGGAGATCGAGGAGGTCCTCAAGGGGGCCGACATGGTCTTCGTGACCGCGGGCGAGGGCGGCGGCACCGGCACGGGCGGCGCGCCCGTGGTCGCCAACATCGCGCGCTCGCTCGGCGCCCTGACGATCGGTGTGGTCACCCGGCCGTTCACCTTCGAGGGCCGCCGTCGCGCCAACCAGGCCGAGGACGGCATCGCCCAGCTGCGCGAAGAGGTCGACACCCTCATCGTGATCCCCAACGACCGGCTGCTGTCCATCTCGGACCGCCAGGTCAGCGTGCTGGACGCGTTCAAGTCGGCCGACCAGGTCCTGCTCTCCGGTGTCCAGGGCATCACCGACCTGATCACCACCCCGGGCCTGATCAACCTCGACTTCGCCGACGTCAAGTCCGTGATGTCGGAGGCCGGATCGGCGCTCATGGGCATCGGCTCGGCGCGCGGCGACGACCGCGCGGTGGCCGCGGCCGAGATGGCGATCTCCTCGCCGCTGCTGGAGGCGTCCATCGACGGCGCCCGCGGTGTGCTGCTGTCCATCTCCGGCGGCTCCGACCTCGGTCTCTTCGAGATCAACGAGGCCGCCCAGCTGGTCAGCGAGGCCGCCCACCCCGAGGCGAACATCATCTTCGGCGCGGTCATCGACGACGCGCTGGGCGACGAGGTACGGGTCACCGTCATCGCCGCGGGCTTCGACGGCGGTCAGCCGCCGGCCCGTCGCGACAACGTCCTGAGCGCCGGGTCCTCCAAGCGCGAGGAGCCCGCGCCCGCCCCGAGCCGTACGGCCCCTCCGGAGCCCGAGCCCCGCTCGTCCTTCGGCGGCCTGGGCTCGGTCCCGGTGCGCGACCCGGAGCCGGCCCCGGCCGAGTCGCCGGCGATGGGCGAGGTCCCGCCGCCGCCCACCAGCTCGCCGCAGGTTCCCCCGGCCCGTCCCTACACGGACACTACGGCCGAGGAGCTGGACGTCCCCGACTTCCTGAAGTAGTCGAAGACCCGAAGTGATAGGGCAACAGCACGACGCGAGCGGCGCGCACTTCGCTTTCACCGACAGGTGGGGCGGGGTGAGCGCCGCTCCGTATGACGAGCTCAATCTGGGCGGCGCGGTGGGGGACGACCCCGCGGCCGTACGGGCCAACCGCGAGCTGGCCGCCAAGGCGCTGGGTCTGGACCCGGGCGCCGTGGTGTGGATGAACCAGGTGCACGGCAAGGACGTCGCCGTGGTGGACGGGCCGTGGAACGCGGACGATGTGCCGTGTGTCGACGCGGTGGTGACCGCCCGTCAAGGTCTCGCGCTCGCCGTCCTGACCGCCGACTGCACCCCCGTCCTGCTGGCCGACCCGGTCGCCGGGGTCGTGGGCGCGGCGCACGCGGGGCGGCCCGGACTGGTGGCCGGGGTCGTACCGGAGACGGTACGGGCGATGACCGCGCTGGGCGCCGAGGCCTCCCGTATCGTCGCGCGCACCGGACCCGCGGTCTGCGGGCGCTGTTACGAGGTGCCCGAGGCGATGCGCGCCGAGGTCGCCGAGGCCGTCCCCGAGGCGTGGGGCGAGACCTCCTGGGGCACCCCGGCGGTGGACGTGGCGGCCGGTGTACGGGCCCAACTGGCCCGTACCGGCGTGGAGATCTGCGAGCGGTCCCCGGTCTGCACGCTGGAGTCGGCCGACCACTTCTCCTACCGGCGGGACCGCACGACGGGCCGGCTCGCGAGCTACGTATGGCTCGGGCAGGTCCCGGCGAAGGGGAGAGAGGCTGAGCTGTGACCGACCGCAGGACGGAACTGGCCGACAACCTGGAGCGGGTGGAGAACCGTATCTCCACCGCGTGCGCCAAGGCCGGTCGCAAGCGCGAAGAAGTGACCCTGATCGTGGTCACGAAGACCTACCCCGCGAGCGATGTCCGGCTGCTCGCGGAACTCGGCGTGCGCCATGTCGCGGAGAACCGCGACCAGGACGCGGCTCCCAAGGCCGCGGCATGCTCGGATCTGCCCCTTGAATGGAACTTCGTCGGTCAGTTGCAGACGAACAAGGTACGGTCCGTGGTGGGTTATGCCGATATCGTGCAGTCGGTCGACCGGCTCAAGCTGGTCACCGCGCTGTCGAAGGAGGCCGTACGGGCCGGCCGCGAGCTCGGATGCCTTGTCCAGGTGGCACTTGACGCCGAGTCGGGTCAGCAGGGAGCCCGGGGCGGCATCGCCCCGGACGGTGTGGACGCACTCGCCGACGCGATCGCCGCGGCCCAAGGGCTGCGCCTGGACGGGCTGATGACGGTCGCGCCGCTGGCGGGGCCGTACGCGGGACGCCAACTCGCCGCCTTCGAGCGGCTGATGGAAATCTCATCCGGCCTGCGCGCGACCCATCCTGCTGCGAACATGGTCTCGGCAGGTATGAGTGCGGACCTCGATGAAGCCGTGGCGGCTGGGGCGACACATGTACGCGTCGGCACCGCGGTACTCGGAGTCCGACCACGGCTCGGGTAACGTCGCCAAGAAGTCGGACCACAGCACAAAATATGGTCATTCCCACCAAAGGGTGGGCAGGCCGAGTGGATCCAAGGCACCCGGTGACGGAGCCGATCCACCACAGAGCGGAGGACGCAGAGAATGGCCGGCGCGATGCGCAAGATGGCGGTCTACCTCGGCCTCGTGGAGGACGATGGGTACGACGGCCGGGGGTTCGACCCCGACGACGAGTTCGAGCCCGAGCTTGACCCGGAGCCCGAGCGGGGGCGGCGGCAGCAGCACCAGGCGCCGACGGAGCCGCACTCCGAACGGGAGGAACCCGTACGGGTCGTGACGCCTCCGGCGCAGCGCGAACCGGCTCCGCTGGCCGCAGAAAGCGGACGACCCGCACGAATCGCCCCCGTGGCATCCATCACACCCGACCGCCTCAATCTGGAGAAGAACGCACCGGTGATCATGCCCAAGGTCGTGTCCGAGCGTGAGCCCTACCGCATTACGACGTTGCACCCCCGGACCTACAACGAGGCCCGTACCATCGGGGAACACTTCCGCGAGGGCACTCCGGTGATCATGAATCTCACGGAGATGGACGACACGGATGCGAAGCGACTTGTCGACTTTGCCGCCGGTTTGGTGTTCGGTCTGCATGGAAGCATTGAGCGGGTGACGCAGAAGGTGTTCCTGTTGTCGCCTGCTAACGTCGATGTCACGGCGGAGGACAAGGCCCGTATCGCAGAGGGCGGGTTCTTCAACCAGAGCTGAGACGCAACACCGGGCACACCAGGGCCAGAAGGCCTGACACGGAAGCAAGGGGAGAGGGAAGCGCGAGATGAGCATCGCTGGTCAGGTGATCTACATCGCGTTGTACTGCTTCCTGATCGTGTTGATCTTCCGGCTGGTGATGGACTACGTGTTCCAGTTCGCCCGTTCATGGCAACCCGGCAAGGCGATGGTGGTCGTTCTGGAGGCCACCTACACTGTCACTGATCCGCCACTCAAGCTTCTGCGGCGGTTCATTCCGCCGCTGCGTCTCGGGGGCGTGGCGCTCGACCTGTCCTTCTTCGTATTGATGATCATCGTCTACATCCTGATCACCGTCGTCAGGTCGGTGTTGTTGGTGTGAACGATACGGTCTTGCCGATTGCCGACGACTACGTTGAGGTGAAGAAGAGATGCCGTTGACCCCCGAGGACGTGCGGAACAAGCAGTTCACGACCGTCCGCCTCCGAGAAGGCTATGACGAGGACGAGGTCGATGCCTTCCTCGATGAGGTCGAAGCCGAACTGACCCGCCTGCTGCGGGAGAACGAGGATCTGCGCGCCAAGCTGGCGGCCGCGACCCGCGCCGCCGCGCAGAACCAGCAGCAGAACATGCGCAAGCAGGAGCAGCAGGACCAGCGCCCCGGCGCTCCGGTGCCCGCCGCCATATCCGGTCCGCAGCCGGTCCCGCCGCAGCAGCAGCAACTGGGTGGACCGCCCCAGCTGCCCGGTGGCGCGCCGCAGTTGCCGGCCGGTCCCGGCGGCCACGGCCCGCAGGGTCCGCACGGTCCCGGCCCGATGGGCCCCGGCGGTCCGATGGGTGGCCCGATGGGCGGCCCCGGCCCGCAGCTGCCGCAGCCGGGCCAGGGCCCGGGCGGCGACAGCGCCGCCCGCGTGCTCTCGCTGGCGCAGCAGACCGCCGACCAGGCGATCGCGGAGGCCCGCTCCGAGGCCAACAAGATTGTGGGCGAGGCGCGTAGCCGCGCCGAGGGTCTGGAGCGCGACGCGCGTGCCAAGGCCGACGCTCTTGAGCGGGACGCCCAGGAGAAGCACCGCGTGGCGATGGGCTCGCTGGAGTCCGCGCGCGCCACGCTGGAGCGCAAGGTCGAGGACCTGCGCGGCTTCGAGCGCGAGTACCGCACGCGACTGAAGTCCTACTTGGAGAGCCAGCTGCGCCAGTTGGAGAACCAGGCGGACGACTCGCTGGCTCCGCCGCGTACCCCGGCGACCGCTTCGCTGCCGCCGGCCCAGATGAGCGGGTCGATGGCCTCGGCGGGCGCGAGCTCCATGGGTGGCAGCCACACCATGGGCGGCGGCCAGTCGATGGGCGGCCACGGCGGCCCGTCCGGCAGCGGTCCGTCCTACGGCGGCCAGCAGCAGATGTCGCCGGCGATGACGCAGCCGATGGCGCCGGTGCGGCCGCAGGGCCCGCAGCCGATGCAGCAGGCGCCCTCGCCGATGCGCGGGTTCCTCATCGACGAGGACGACAACTGACGCGCGCATGACGCCTGTGCGTCGCGCCTAGTCGGCAATCAGGGCCGGGGGGGGGGGGGGGGGGGGGGGGGGGGGGGGGGGGGGGGGGGGGGGGGGGGGGGGGGGGGGGGG
>NZ_JBSIBZ010000141.1:0-16392 GCF_058245575.1 Streptomyces sp. UF-297
GCCGAGCACTCGACAGTGACGGAATTCCCTGTGATCACCACAACGGGCCTGACCAAGGTCTACCGCTCAGGAGGCCGCGAGGTCACCGCCCTGGACGGCGTGGACCTGCACGTCCGCGAGGGCGAGGTGTACGGCGTCATCGGCCAGAGCGGCGCCGGCAAGTCCACCCTCATCCGCTGCGTCAACCTCCTGGAGCGCCCCACCTCCGGCACGGTCACCGTCGCCGGCCAGGACCTGACCGCACTCGCCGGCAAGGGCCAGCGCGCCAACGCCGCACTGCGCGCCGCCCGCAGCCACATCGGCATGGTCTTCCAGCACTTCAACCTGCTCTCCTCGCGCACCGTCCAGGACAACATCGAGCTGCCCCTGGAGATCCTCAAGGTCGACCGCAAGGACCGGGCCCGCAAGGCCCTTGAGCTCCTGGACCTGGTCGGGCTCGCCGACAAGGCCAAGGCCTACCCGGCCCAGCTCTCCGGTGGCCAGAAGCAGCGCGTGGGCATCGCCCGCGCCCTGGCCGGCGACCCCAAGGTGCTGCTCTCGGACGAGGCCACCAGCGCGCTGGACCCCGAGACCACCCGCTCCATCCTCCAGCTGCTGCGCGACCTCAACCGCCAGCTGGGCCTGACCGTCCTGCTCATCACGCACGAGATGGACGTCGTCAAGACCATCTGCGACTCCGCGGCCCTGATGAAGGGCGGACGCGTCGTCGAGCAGGGCACCGTCTCCGAACTGCTGGCCACGCCCGGCTCGGAGCTGGCCCAGGAGCTCTTCCCCGTCGCCGGCGAGCCGGCCGGACCCGACAGCACCGTCGTGGACGTCACCTTCCACGGCGAGGCCGCCACCCGCCCGGTGATCTCCGAGCTGTCCCGTACGTACAACGTGGACATCTCCATCCTCGGCGCCGCCATGGACACCGTCGGCGGCAAGCAGATCGGGCGGATGCGCATCGAGCTGCCCGGGCGCTTCGAGGAGAACGTCGTGCCCATCGGCTTCCTGCGCGAGCAGGGCCTGCAGGTCGACGTCGTCGACGGCCCGGACACCACCGGGAACACCGACTCCGCTCTGGTCAAGGAAGGTGCCAAGTGAGCTGGGACCAGATGCAGCCGCTGCTGATCAACAACTCGCTCGACACCCTGTTCATGGTGTGGTGGTCGACGTTCTACGCGGTGCTGCTCGGCATCCCGCTGGGCATCCTGCTGACTTTGACCGACCGCGGCGGACTGCTGCAGAACGTGGTGGTCAACAAGGTCGTCGGCGCGATCGTGAACATCGGCCGGTCCTTCCCCTTCCTCATCCTGATCGTCGCGCTGATCCCCTTCACGCGCCTGGTCGTCGGGGTCTCCATCGGCCCCACCGGCGCGGTCGTGCCGCTGGCGATCGCCGCCATCCCCTTCTTCGCGCGGCTGGTGGAGGCCGCGCTGCGCGAGGTGGACCACGGGCTGGTCGAGGCCGCCCAGGCCATGGGCGGCGGCACCTGGACGGTCATCTTCAAGGTGCTGCTGCCGCAGGCGCTGCCCGCGCTGGTCGCCGCCGTCACCACCACCGTCATCACGCTCGTCGGCTACTCCGCGATCGCCGGCGCGGTCGGCGGCGGAGGCCTGGGCAACCTGGCCTACACCTACGGCTACCAGCAGTACGAGACCCGGCTGATGGTCATCACCGTCGTCCTGCTGATCGCCCTGGTCACCGTCGTCCAGCTGCTCGGCGACCTGGTCGTGCGCCGGCTGGCCAAGCGCGGCAGCCGCGCCACGACGTCGCTGCGGGTCGGCGTGCGCCGTGCGCCGGCCGCCGCCGCACCCCTGGCCGAGCTCTCGACTCCGCAGGAGGCGGCAGCCACCCGTGTACGGGACGGCTCGGCCACCTGATCCACCGCATCACCCCCTGAGCCCGGACCCTTTGCCGGGTGTACTCCTCGCGGGCCGTTCCGCCCCGCGTGACCGAGAAAGAGGCACTCTTCGTGCGTACCACCTTCAAGATCTCCGCTGCCGTCGCGGCCGCCGCCGCCCTCACCATCGGCGCCACCGCCTGCAGCGCGCCCTCCGACGTCACCGCCGGCGGCAGCGGCGCAGACGCCAAGGACAAGCCGCTGGTCGTCGCGGCCAGCCCCACCCCGCACGGCGCCATCCTCAATTACGTCAAGGACAACCTGGCCGAGAAGGAAGGGCTCAAGCTGGAGGTGAAGGAGTTCACGGACTACAAGATCCCGAACAAGGTCACCGAAGACGGCCAGGTCGACGCCAACTTCTTCCAGCACAAGCCGTTCCTGGACAACTTCAACAAGGAGAACAAGACCCACATCGTGCCGGTCGTGAATGTCGCGATCGAGCCGCTGGGCCTGTACTCCAAGAAGATCAAAAAGATCTCCGACCTGAAGGCCGGCTCCAGCGTTTCCATCCCCAACGACCCCTCCAATGAAGGCCGCGCGCTCAAGCTGCTGGCCGACAACGGCGTCATCACCCTCAAGGACGGCGTGGGCTCCGAGGCCAAGCTGACCGACGTCAAGGACGACAAGGGAATCAAGCTCACCGAGCTGGAGGCGGCCCAGATCGCGCCGCGCGTGGACGACGTGGACGCCGCCGTCATCAACGGCAACTTCGCCATCGGCGCCAAGCTCAAGCCCTCCCAGGACTCGCTGGCCCTGGAGAAGGCCGAGAACAACCCCTACGCCAACTTCCTGGCCGTCAAGAAGGGTAACGAGGACGACCCGCGGGTCAAGAAGCTCGCCAAGCTCCTCAACTCCGACGCGGTCAAGAAGTTCCTCCAGGACAAGTACAAGGACGGCTCCGTCATCCCCGCCTTCGGTGCCGTGAAGAGCTGACGCAATTCCTCGCCGCACGCGGACTTCGCTCCCGTGCGGAACTGGGCCCCGGCGCGCTTCCGGCGCGGCCGGGGCCCATGCGCATGGCACATCACCCGAGCCATGCTGCATGCTTGTGCCCGCAAGGCGGTCGACAACTCGGTGCGACGGCGAGTGCGACAACTCGCCGGGCGCGGCAACTCGACTCGACAACTCGGCACAACAGCCCGTAACTTCCCCAAGCTTTACGGCCAACGGCGTTGGAGCAGCGGCATGACTTCCACCTTTCCGGACATCTCCATCAGCACGGAACGGTTGGTGCTGCGCCCCTTCGAGGCGGCGGATGTTCCCGCGCTCGCCGAGATGATGAACGACGAACTGGTCGTCTCCTGGACCGGCGTTCCGCATCCGTACACCACCGCCGACGCCCGGCAATGGGTCCACCGAATGGCACCCGCCGAGCGCGTGCACGGCCGGGGGATCGTTTTCGCCGTCACCGAATTCCTCACCCAGCGCCTGGTGGGCACCGTGCAGCTGCGCGGCACCGACTGGCGCACCCTGTCCGCCGAGGTCGCGTATGCGACCGCCCCCTGGGCCAGGGGCGAGGGATATGCCTCGGAGTCCGTACTCGCTCTCGCGCAATGGCTCTTCCAGGACCAGAAGTTCGAGCGCCTGGAACTGCGTACCGCCGCCGACAACACCGCCGCCCAGCAGGTGGCCCAGAAGATCGGCTGCATCAGTGAGGGGGTCCTGCGCAACGCCTGGATAGCGCGTTCGCGCACCGAGGACGGCGGCTGGACCGATATCCGCACCGATCTGATCGTGTGGAGCCTGCTGCCCGAGGATCTGGACGGGCTGCCGGCCCGGATGGTGGACGCCAACGGCTTCGCCTACCCCGAGTGGAACTGACCCGCGCCCGCCGTTCCGGTCCGGACGGTGCGGGGTAGTCTCGGCCTGCCCGCGACCGTCCACGGCCGCCCCACAGAGCACACACACCGGATCCAACCCAGGAGACTGACGACGATGGCCGACCGGGTCACGGTGATCGGTTGGGACGGCTCGCCGCTGACCGCCGCCGCCCGCTCCGCCCTCGGCGCCGCCACCCTCGTGGCCGGCGCCGCCCACCACCTCGCACTGCCGGAGGTGCCGCCCGGCGCCGAGCGGATCAGGCTCGGCAGCGTCGGCCTGGCCGCCCGGCGCATCGCCCAGCACCGCGGCACCGCCGTGGTCCTGGCCGACGGGGACCCCGGCTTCTTCGGCGTCGTCCGCACCCTGCGGGCGCCCGAGCACGGCCTGGAGGTCGAGGTCGTGCCCGCCGTCTCCTCCGTCGCCGCCGCCTTCGCCCGGGCCGGCATGCCCTGGGACGACGCCCAGATCGTCGTCGCCCACAGCCGCGACCTGCGGCGCGCCGTCAACGTCTGCCGCGCCCACCCCAAGGTCTGCGTCCTGACCTCCCCGGGCGCGGGCCCCGCCGAACTCGCTCTGCTGCTGGGCGGCGTCCACCGCACTTTCGTCATCTGCGAGGCCCTGGGCACCGAGCGCGAGCAGGTCACGGTCCTGACCTCCGACAAGGCCGCCGACCACGTCTGGCGCGACCCCAACGTCGTCATCGTCGTCGGGGGGACGGCGGGCGGCGCCGCGGCCCGGGGGCAGGCGCGGGCGGAGTCCGGGGGCGGGTGGATCGCCGGACACGAGGTCGGCCACCCCGCGGGGCCGCGCGGCTGGGGGCTGGGCGCGCAGGTGTACGGCGGCGGGCTGGGCGAGGGCGAGTCCGTCCAGCTGCGCACCGCCCAACTCGCACGCCTGGGGCCGCGGGTGGGCGACCTGGTGTGGGACATCGGTACGGGCAGCGGCGCCGCCGCGGTGGAGGCCGCGCGCTTCGGAGCGGCCGTCATCGCCGTCGACGCGGACCCGGTCGCCTGTGAACGCACCGCCGCCGTCGCCCGCCGCCACGGCGTACAGCTCCAGGTCGTCGCGGGCCGGGCGCCGCAGGTCCTGGAGGACCTCCCCGAGCCGGACGTGGTGCGGGTGGGCGGCGGGGGAGCGGCCGTGGTGTCCGCCTGCGCCGCCCGCCGCCCGGAGCGGATCGTCACCCACGCCGCCACCCGCGACGAGGCGGAGGAGGTCGGCAGGGCGCTGGCCGACGGCGGATACGAAGTGGAGTGCGCGCTGCTGCAGACGGTTGAGTTGGACACCTCCGCCTGGGTCGAACGCGAGCGGGCCGTCGTCTTTCTGCTGAGCGGTTACCGGGTAGCTCACCCATGACCGGGGCGTTGCTCCGATCGATGTAGGCTGGCGGATCGTTGCGCCGCCGTCCTCCGTTCGGCTTCGTACGCCAATATCCGGAAAGTGCCGTGGTTTTGGCCGTAAATGAAGCTCTGAAGGGCGGACGTGCCGCGAGGCGCGCTCGCTCGTTCTAGCTACTGGGGCGGTCGGCGCGCTGCGGTGGAGCGCGTCGCACGAGCGGTTGGAAGGAGCACTACCAATGGGCGAGGGGTACGCATGACCGACACCGGCCAGGTCCCGGGCGAGGGACTGCCGGAGAACGCAGGCGGACATCCCGGGCAGCCGCAGTCGGCGGCCGCTTCCTCTCCTGCTTCTCCCGCCGACGGCGAACCGGCGCAACAGCCGGGCATGGTGCCCGGAGCCCCGGCCCCCGGCGCGTACTTCCTCGACCCCGGGGACACCAACGGGGAGGACGACGACCTGCTGCTGATGCCGGGCGCCCAGGGCGCCTGGGGCAGCGAGCAGCAGCCGATGCCCCAGCCGCACCAGGCTCCGGGTGCGCCGCAGCACGCGGGCCACGGTGTGCCCGCCCAGGCCGTGCCCGCTCAGTCCCTGCCCGGTCAGCCGCTGCCCGGACACGGCATGCCGGCCGGTCAGGTGCCCGGCCCCATCTCTCCTTATGAGGCGCAGCCCGCGGGCGCCCCGCACCAGGCCGCCGGGTACGAGCAGTTGCCGCCGCAGGCCGGCAACCACGAGACCGGCGGCCGTGACTCGGGCTCCGTCGACATGGGCGCGGTGCGCGTCCAGCCCGCCGCGTCGCAGGCCCAGACCCCGCCGTCCCGCCGCCCGCTGCACATGGGCCCGCCCGTCCCCGAGGCGCCCGGCCCCGGTGGGGTCGTCCGCTCGCTGGCCGACCGCGGCCCCGCGGGCGCGCCCGCACCCGTACGTCACGCAGGGCCGCCCACCGCGGGGCCCGAATACCTCGATCTGCCGCGCGAGGCGGGCGAGGAAGCGGCCGGTGACCGGCCGATGGGCACCCAGTCCTTCGACACTCCTCAGCCGGGCCCGCAGCTCGGCCACATCCCCGCGCAGATGCCCGACTGGGACGCCGCACCGTCCCCGGCGGCACCAGTTGCAGAAACGGTCGGCCGCGGTGCTGACTTGGCTTCCGCGCCGGCCGGCGAGGGCGCCGTACCGGCTGCTCAGGACGCCCACAGCGGTGTGCCGGGGGTGGCCGTGGACGCGACCTCGCTGCCCGGGCGACTGCTGGGCTCGGTGACCCCGGCGGCCGCCCAGGCCCCCGAAGGCGCCTCGGCCGCGCAGCCGCAGGCTCCCGCGGCCGAGAGCACGCTGCCCGCGGACGCCGCACAGCCCGCGGGCGAGGCGGACGAGAACGCAGCCGCCGCGTCGGCTCAGCCGCAGCAGGCGGGTGCCGAGGCCCAGGGCCCGGCTGCCGAGGGCGCGGAGGCCGTGGAGGGCGCTGCGCCCGTGGAGGCTGCGCAGGCGCCCGGCGTTCCGCCGCAGGGGGAGCAGCCGGTGCAGGCCGCCGAGGGCCCCGGTGCCGACGGTGTGCCGACGGCCGGGGAGCCCGCCGTCGAGGGGGCCGTGGCCGAGGGCCAGGACTCCGGCGCCGTACAGGCCGCCGCGCAGCACGTACAGCCGGCGGAGCAGGGGCCGCAGCCGGACCAGGCGCAGCAGCAGGCACCGGTGGCGGACGAAGCGGCTGCTGCCGCGGCAGCAGCCGCAGCTGACGAGGCGCAGCCCGCGGCCGCTGAGCAGTCCGGCGTCCCGGCGGACGGGCAGCCCGGCGCCGTCGTCGCGGACGCGCAGCCCGGCGACGCACCGCACGCGGCGGCCGAGCAGCAGCCGACGGATGACCAGGCAGCCGCCGAGGCCCCGCAGGACGGCGGGGCACAGCCCTCCGACGGCGCAGCGGGTACCGAGGATGCGGCCCTCGCCGCGCAGCCCGGCGCCGAGGCGCCCGCCGAGGGGACGCAGGACGCGGCACAGCCGGCCGGCGCACCGGTGGCCGAGGGCCCGCAGCCCACGGACCACACCGAGGCCCAGGGCCAGGATCAGGCACCGGGCCAGGCGCAGAACCAGGACCAGTCCCAGACGCCGGTCACCCCGGCCGAGGCCGCCGCCGACGGCTCGCAGCCCGCGGCAGCCCAGGGCACCGGCGCTCGGCCCGCTGCGGCGCAGGCCCCCGGTGCCCAGCCCCCGGCCGACGGCCCCGCCCAGGGCGACACCGCCTCCGCGGGAGACCCGCAGCAGCCCGCCGCCACCGCGGACGCCCCCGCCGCCGATGGGGCCCCGGCCGAGGACACGCTCCCGGCCGAGGCGCCCGCCGAGGGCGGGCCCGACGCCGACGCGCAGGCCCAGGCCGCCCCTGCCCCTGGCGAGCAGGCCCAGCAGCCCACCGCCGAGCCCAACTCCCCGTCCCCGGAGGCCACTTCGGCCCCCGAGGGCGAAGAGGCCCCGCAGGCCGCGGAGCCCGCCACCGACCAGAGCACCGGCACCCCCGAGGGCCCGGCCGACCCCGACAGTGCCCAGCACCTCGTCGAGGCCGCCGACGCCACCCCGCAGCAGCAGGACGGCGCCGAGCTCGTCCAGCTCGGCGAGGAGCAGCCCCCGGGCCTTCACGACACCGGCGAAGAGGGCGACGCGGCCGCCACGATGGCCATCGATCCCGCCGACTTCGCGGAAGGACACTTCGCGCAGGAGGAGCCCGTCGGCCCCCCGGCCGCCGGCTACGACGACTCCGAGCGCGCCGCGGTCCACCGTGTGATGCGCGAACGCCGTGACATCCGCAACGGCTTCCGCCGCGACCCGATCCCCAACGAGGTGCTGCTGCGCGTCCTGGAGGCGGCCCACACCGCCCCCAGCGTCGGCCACTCCCAGCCCTGGGACTTCGTGGTCATCCGCTCCCAGGAGACCCGCGAGCGGATGCACCAGCTCGCCATGGAGCAGCGCGACGCATACGCCAAGTCGCTGCCCAAGGCGCGCGCCAAGCAGTTCCGCGAGCTGAAGATCGAGGCGATCCTCGAGACCCCGGTCAACATCGTCGTCACCGCCGACTCCACCCGCGGCGGTCGGCACACCCTGGGCCGCCACACCCAGCCGCAGATGGCCCCGTACTCCTCCGCTCTCGCGGTGGAGAACCTCTGGCTCGCGGCCCGCGCCGAGGGCCTGGGCGTGGGCTGGGTCAGCTTCTTCGACGAACGTGGGATGGTCCGCGAGCTGGGCCTGCCCGAGCACCTCGAAGTGGTCGCCTACCTCTGCGTGGGGTACGTGGACGAGTTCCCCGACGAGCCCGAGCTGATGCAGGCGGGCTGGTCCAAGCGCCGCCCGCTGTCGTGGGTGGTCCACGAGGAGACCTACGGCCGCCGCGCGCTGCCCGGCGAGGCCCCGGCCGACCTGCTCCAGGAGACCCTGCAGGGCATCCGGCCGCTGGACGCCAAGGCGCTCGGCGAGGCCTGGGAGCGGCAGAAGCGGATGACCAAGCCGGCCGGCGCGCTCGGCATGCTGGAGATCATCTCGGCGCAGCTGTGCGGCCTGTCCCGCAAGTGCCCGCCGCCGATCCCGGAGCCCGCGGCCGTCGCGGTCTTCGCGGGCGACCACGGCGTGCACGCCCAGGGCGTGACCCCCTGGCCCCAGGAGGTCACCGGCCAGATGGTCGCCAACTTCCTGGGCGGCGGCGCGGTCTGCAACGCCTTCGCCAACCAGGTGGGCGCCGAGGTCTGCGTCGTCGACGTCGGCGTGGCCGGTGAACTCCCCGCCACCCCCGGCCTGCTGCCCCGCAAGGTCCGCCCCGGCACCGCCGACTTCACCGCCGGTCCCGCGATGAGCCGCGAGGAGGTCCTCAAGGCGATCGAGGTCGGCATCGAGACCGCCCGCGACCTGGTGGCGGCCGGCAACAAGGCGCTGATCACCGGCGAGATGGGCATCGCCAACACCACCACCTCGGCCGCCCTGATCTCCGTCTACACCGAGGCCGACCCCGTCGAGGTGACCGGGCGCGGCACCGGCATCAACGACGAGACGCACGCCCGCAAGATCGAGGTCGTACGCCGGGCCCTGGAGCTGCACCAGCCCGACCCGTCCGACCCGATCGGCGTCCTGGCGGCCATCGGCGGCCTGGAGCACGCCGCGATCGTCGGTCTGATCCTGGGCGGCGCCTCGCTGCGCACCCCCGTCATCCTCGACGGCGTCAGCGCCGGTGCCGCGGCCCTGGTGGCCCGCGCCATCGCCCCCGAGGCGCTGGCCGCGTGCATCGCGGGCCACCGCAGCGCCGAGCCCGGCCATGTCGCGGCGCTGAACAAGCTGGGCCTGCGCCCGCTGGTCGACCTCGACCTGCGGCTCGGCGAGGGCACGGGCGCGCTGCTGGCCCTGCCCGTGGTCCAGAGCGCCGCCCGCGCCATGCACGAGGTCGCCACCTTCGACTCCGCCGGAGTGACGGAGAAGAGCTGACACCGCCCAGAGCCCGGCCCGCACACCCCGCGGGCCGGGCCGCCGGCGCCACGGACGGAAGTACGCCACAGCCGCACCTCCCTCCCCGTAGCGCCACAGCTGTACGAAGACCCCGCCACCCCCGTGCCGGTCATCGCGTCCTCGCCCCATCCTCCGCGGGCACCCGCCGCACTCGGGCCCGCCGCGCACGGCCCGTAAGGTATCCGTAAGACCCTCGCCTCCCAGCCGCTCCACCGCCGCAGCGGCCCTCGCACCCCACCTGCCGCACAAGGAGCCGCACCGCCATGGCCGAACGCGACGAGCACGCCGCACACGCCGCCTACCCCGTCGGACTGCGCCTGTCCGGCCGCCGCGTGGTCGTCCTCGGCGGCGGCCAGGTGGCCCAGCGCCGCCTGCCCGCCCTCATCGCGGCGGGCGCCGACATCGTGCTGATCTCCCCGTCCGCCACCCCCTCGGTGGAGGCGATGGCCGATACGGGCGAGATCCGCTGGGAGCGCCGCACGTACCGCTCCGGAGACCTCGAAGGCGCCTGGTACGCCCTGATCTCCACCGACGACCCGGCGGCCAACGCCGCGGCCTCGGCGGAGGGCGAAGCGGCCCGCGTGTGGTGCGTACGCTCCGACGACGCCGAGGCCGCCACCGCCTGGACCCCGGCCACCGGCCGCAGCGAGGGCGTCACCGTCGCCGTGCTCACCGGCCGCGACCCGCGCCGCTCGGCCGCCCTGCGCGACGCCATCGTCGAGGGCCTGCGCGACGGCAGCATCGCCGCCCCGCACCACCGCCGCCCGCACACCCCCGGCGTCTCCCTGGTCGGCGGCGGCCCCGGCGACCCGGACCTGATCACCGTGCGGGGCCGCCGCCTCCTCGCCGAGGCGGACGTGGTCATCGCCGACCGCCTGGGCCCCCGCGACCTGCTCGCCGAACTCCCGCCGCACGTCGAGGTGATCGACGCCGCGAAGATCCCCTACGGCCGCTTCATGGCCCAAGAGGCCATCAACAACGCCCTGATCGAGCACGCCAAGGCGGGCAAGGCCGTCGTCCGCCTCAAGGGCGGCGACCCCTTCGTCTACGGCCGGGGCATGGAGGAGGTCCAGGCACTCGCCGCCGAGGGCATCCCCTGCACCGTCGTCCCCGGCATCTCCAGCACCATCTCCGTCCCCTCCGCGGCCGGCATCCCCGTCACCCACCGCGGCGTCGCCCACGAATTCACCGTCGTCAGCGGCCACATCGCCCCCGACGACGAGCGCTCCCTGGTCGACTGGCCCGCCCTCGCCCGGCTCCGCGGCACCCTCGTGATCCTGATGGGCGTCGGCAACAGCGAAGCCATCGCCGCCAAGCTCATCGAGCACGGCCGCCCCGCCGACACCCCGGCCGCCGTCATCCAGGAAGGCACCACCGCGGCCCAGCGCCGCGTCGACGCCACCCTGGCCACCCTCGGCGAGAGGGTACGCGCCGAAGGGGTGCGCCCCCCGGCGGTCATCGTCCTCGGCGACGTCGTCACCGTCTCCCGGACGGCACCCGGCACCACCGAGTGAGAGTCTGATTCCGTACCCCGCCCACCGGCATTGGCACCTCGACCCCGACAAGGCACTATCTCCCCGTGGCTGACATCATCACCGTCGATGACCCCGACGACCCCCGGCTGAGCGACTACACCGGCCTCACCGACGTCGAACTGCGCCGCCGGCGCGAACCGGCCGAGGGCCTGTTCATCGCCGAGGGTGAGAAGGTCATCCGCCGCGCCCGGCACGCCGGTTACGAGATGCGCTCCATGCTGCTCTCGGCCAAGTGGGTCGAGGTCATGCGCGATGTCATCGACGAGGTCCCGGCCCCGGTGTACGCCATCGCCCCCGACCTCGCCGAGCGCGTCACCGGCTACCACGTCCACCGCGGTGCCCTGGCCTCCATGCAGCGCAAGCCCCTGCCCAGCGCCGCCGAGGTCCTGGCCACGGCCCATCGCATCGCCGTCATGGAAGCGGTCAACGACCACACCAATATCGGCGCCATCTTCCGTAGCGCCGCCGCCCTGGGCATGGACGCGGTGCTGCTCTCCCCGGACTGCGCCGATCCCCTCTACCGCCGCTCGGTGAAGGTCTCCATGGGCGCCGTCTTCTCGGTCCCCTACGCCCGTCTGGAAGGCTGGCCGCGCAGCCTGGAAGAGGTACGTACGGCGGGCTTCCGCCTGCTGGCCCTCACCCCCGACGAAAAGGCCACCCCCATCGACGAGGCCGCCCCCCACCGCCTGGACCGCGTCGCCCTCATGCTCGGCGCCGAGGGCGACGGCCTCACTCCCCAGGCCCTGCGAGCCGCCGACGAATGGGTCCGCATCCCCATGGCCCACGACATCGACTCCCTCAACGTAGGCGCCGCCGCCGCAGTCTCCTTCTACGCCGTCACCACAGGCCGCCCGTCCGCCTGACCATCCAGCGGGACCGCTACTAGAAGGGCCGCACGGGGGTACGAGCCGGGCCCGCCACTTGCCGGGCCCCGCTGACTGCCACCGCCTAGCCCCGAGGCTCCGGCGCATTCCGGAGTGCCTACCGCGGATTCAGGACCGGCCCTGCCCGGCCCCGTCGCCTTCGAGGCTGCGGCCAGGGTCAGTCCCCGGCGCTCGCCGGGGCGTCCTTGTCCAATGAGGTGCTGTGGGACGGGCCGCCGGGGGCCAGGGGCGCGTGCTGTTGTTGCATGCCCAGGCCCGATGTCGGGCCCTGGCAGCCCTGGGCCGCTGCGATGCCCAGGGCGACCAGCAGGGTCACCGTCACGAAGACGATGATGCGCTGGCGCAGCAGGCGGCGGTCGGGGCCGGGGGAGCGGCGCCCGCCCGCGGTCGAGCGGGAGGCGGGGCGCGAACCGTTTCGCCCGGCCGGGCGGGAGGTGGGCGTACGGCCCGAAGGGCGGGCACCCGAGCGGGAATTCGGGCCCGGCGCGGGCGTGGCGGGGCGCTGCGGGGCGGGCCGGGGGGTGTTCTGCTGGCGCGGGGTGGGCGTGCGTGGCGCCGCGGGGCGCGCGGCATTGCCACGGGGTGCCGGTGTCTGGGGGCGCGGCGTGGGCGTACCGGGGGCAGGGCGGCGCTCGGTGCGCTGGCGCGCGTACTCCTCCGCCCGCTGCCCCGTCGGCCGGTCGGACTGCGGCCGTTCCCGGCGCGTACCCGCCCCGCCGTCCAGCGGTCCGCCGGACAGCCCGTGCGCCTCCCGCGCCGCGATCTCCTTGAGCCGCAGTGACAGCGAGAGCGTGCTGGGCCGCTCGGCCGGGTCCTTGGCCAGGCACGAGGCCAGCAGCGGCGCCAGCGCGTCCGGCACCCCGGCCAGCTGCGCCTCCTCGTGCACCACGCGGTAGAGCATGACCTCCGAACTGCCTTGCCCGAAGGGCGAGTCCGCCGTGCAGGCGTACGCGAGGGTGGCGCCCAGCGAGAAGATGTCGGTGGCCGGGGTCACGGCCGCGCCGCGCACCTGCTCCGGCGCCAGGAAGCCCGGCGAGCCCACGGCCGTGCCGACGTGCGTCAGCGTGCTCGCGCCGGTCGCCCAGGCGATGCCGAAGTCGATGATCCGCGGTCCCTTGGGGGAGAGCAGGATGTTCGACGGCTTCAGGTCGCGGTGCACCACGCCCGCGTCGTGGACGGCCAACAGGCCCTCCGAGAGCGCCGCCCCGATGGAGGCGACATACGCCGAGTCCAGCGGGCCCTCGTCGTTGACCTTGTCGTGCAGGGAGGGACCCGGTACGTACTGCGTGGCGAACCACGGCTTGTCCGCGTCCAGATCGGCCGCCACCAGGCGGGCCGTGCAGCCGCCGCGGATCCGGCGCGCGGCCTGGACCTCGCGGGCGAAGCGCGAGCGGAACTCCTGGTCCTCGGCCAGATCCGGCCGGATGACCTTCAGTGCCACCCGCTGTCCGCGCTTGTCGGAGCCGAGATAGACCACGCCCATCCCGCCCGCGCCGAGGCGCCGGTGAAGCCGGAACGAGCCGACGACACGCGGATCCTCGCGTCGGAGCCGCATCATCGCCATGTCCATCCCCGCTGCCCAGTCCCGTCTGACGTGGCACAGCTTACGGATTGAGCGCTCGCTGTGCTGATAGGCCGCGCATGCGTCGGCAACTGGATTGTCAGTGCTCGATGGGAAACTTGGGAAGTGGGCAGGAACCGGCCGCGCAGCGGCCCGACTTCCCGTGCGAGATCCCAAAGATCCGTCGCAGAAGGGGGATTGACGCCATGAAGGGCGACCGAGTCGAGATAGTGGTCGACGCCGGGGACACGACCAGGGCGTACGAAGTGGTGGCGAGCAGGGCGGGCCGAAGGGTGGAGACGGCGGTGCGCAGGGGAGTGGTGGAAGTGAGCGAAGTCACCCGGACAGGGACCGTCGTGCGCACGGCCCGCTTCATGGCCAACCGGGTTCTCGCTCTGGTCGAACACCCGGTCCCCAGGATCGAGGAGTCCGAGGCCGCGGAGCGTCCCCTCAGGGAAGACCCCCAGACCTAGGACCCCTTCTCCACCCAGGGGAGTACTCCGACCACCCCTGCGTCATCCTCGCGTAGGCCCGGCAATCGGTACGACGGCATGACGCCCGGCCCCTGCCGCGTGCCTAGTGTTGAGGCCAAGCGGCGGGCGGAGTACTCGTCCCCCGAGGTCTAACGCCCGCCGCCCTGAATACGACGGGAGCAGGATGATGGCGGACAGCTCGGGACGCACAGCCATCCGGGCGCAGGGGCGCAGGGTCCTCGCCTCGCTCGGCGGCCACCAGCCGTCCGGCAAGAAGCGCCATCCTCTGGTCGCGGTCGCCATGGCGCTGCCGCTGGCCGTCCTGCTCGCCGTCCTCTTCGGCGGCTGGGAAGCCGTCGTCACACAGGCGTCGTCCGTGGCCGGACTGCTGGGGCGCTGAGCGCCCCAGCTCCCGGGAGAGCGGCCCGGGAGGGGGACTCCGGCCGACAACCCCGTGGGGACGGGGGTGCGGTGGACGGCACGATCGGCCGGGCATCTGGGGAGATGCCCGGCCATCGAGCTGTCCGAACCCCACAGCCACCCGGCCCATCTATGCCCGGGCCCGCCAGGCCCGCCTGCGATCCACAGCCTTCCGGCCCGGCGCACGGGTCCGCGGCCGCCGGTCCCGCGTACGGTCCCACAGCATCCTGCATCCACGCGCGGCCCACAGCCTTCCGGGCCATGTACGGTCCGCGGCCTTCCGGCCCGCCTGCGATCCACAGCCTTCCGGCCCGGCGTACGATCCAGGTGCCGGCGGGCCGCGGCCTCCGGGACGCCGGTCCACGACCCCGGGGGAGCCATGACCGAGGCACTGATCGCCCGCCTCGCCACCTTCGCCGCGGCCCAGGATCCGTACGACACCCAGAGCCCCGGCCGACCGTCGCCCGCCTCTGCCGAGGCGCCCCTCCCACCCGCGGCCCCGGGCCCAGCCGCCCCCGCTCGGACACCCCTCCCAGCCGCCCCCGCCGAAGCCGCTGCCGCACCCGCAGAGATCCTCGCCGACCGCCCCGACGGCACCGTCCTTCGCGCCGGACGCGCCGTGGTCAAGGCCCACGCCCCCGACTGCGATCCGCGCGCCCTCGCCGTCCGCCTGCGCATCGCCGCCCACCCCCGCCTGCAGGGCACGCTCCTGCCGCCGCTTCCCGTCGCGGGCCCCGGCGGCTTCCTCGCCCTGCTGGACGACGGCCGCCCCGTCACCCGCTGGCCGTACGGCAGCCCCGTACCGCCCGACGGCCCCCAGGAATCCGCCCCCTGGGAGGACACCGCCCGGCTGCTGGCCCGTCTGCACGCGATGGCGCCGGACCAACTGCCCGGCCCCATCCCGCCGATGCGCGGCCCGGCCAAGGCGGCCCGCGCGCTGACCCGGCTGCGTACCGCGGCGCCCTCCGTCCCGCCCGCCGCCACGGCCGCCGTCGAACGCGCCTGGTCCTTCCTGCCGCCCTGGGCCCGCGCGGAGACTCCCTGGCCCGCGGTCTCTCCCGGCAGCCCCGGCGCCCTGTGCCACGGCGACTTCCACCTCGGACAGCTCGTCAGACACCCGGCCCCGTACGGCCCCTGGACCCTGATCGACATCGACGACCTGGGCCTGGGCGATCCCGCCTGGGACCTGGCCCGCCCCGCCGCCTGGTACGCCACCGGCCTGCTCGCCCCCGGCATCTGGTCCCGCTTCCTCGCCGCCTACCGCCACGCGCACGGCCCGGCCGTACGACCCGAGGGCGACCCGTGGCCGCAACTGGAGGTGCCCGCCCGCGCCCTGACGGTCCAGACGGCCGCGCTCGCGCTGGCCAAGGCCGCGGCCCGGGCCCGTCCCCTGGACGAAACCGAGGAAGCGTTCGTCGACGCCTGCGCCCGGATGACCTCTCTGCCATCCCCGTTGGCGGACCCGTCCCAGCCCGTAGTGTGAAGACACCATCGCCGGGCGGCCGTTCCGGAGATGCCGTACCGACCACAGGAGTTGAGCGGGCATGCAGTGTCCCAAGTGCCACGCGCCCATGCACACCTACAACCGCAACGGCGTCCAGATCGAACAGTGCGCCGGCTGCCGGGGCATCTTCCTGGACTACGGGGAGCTGGAGTCGCTGTCCCGCCTGGAGTCGCAGTGGCCCCAGCAGGCGCCGCCGCCCCCACCCGCCCCGCAGGCCTACCCGGCGGCCCCGGCCTGGGGCGCTCCGCACCACGGTCGCCACGGCCACCATGGACACCACGGTCATCACGGCCACCGCCGCGGCCTCGGCCACATGCTGTTCTCGTCCTGAGGTCCGAGGCCCCCGAGGTCTGGGCCCTCAGCCCCGTGCCCGCACGCAAAAGGCCGGAGGCCGGAGCATGAAGCCCCGGCCCCCGGCCGAAGTGTGCGCGATACTGGGATTGAACCAGTGACCTCTTCCGTGTCAGGGAAGCGCTCTCCCGCTGAGCTAATCGCGCGGGG
>NZ_JBSIBZ010000142.1:0-15016 GCF_058245575.1 Streptomyces sp. UF-297
GGGCACAACGACATCCTTCCCACCCGCCCCACAGGGCAAGCCAGTTCAGATGTCACCCGATCGTGCGGCAGACCCCCACGGTAAGACGGCGCACCACACCACATGCGGCGATCTCAGCAGTCGCTCCGCACATGCGGACTTTCCCACTACAATGCCCATCTCCGTCTGACACTTCTCTGCCCGGCTCGCGCGCCCGCGGGAGAAGCCTCTTGGTGTGAGTGGTGCCGTCGTCAGCGCGCGCCTATGAGCGAACCAGGGCTTGGGCAGCGGCGTGTGACCTTCGCGGGCAGCCGTTCCGGCCCCGCCACCCTGTATCGGCTCGACAGCTCCTGTGGAGAACCGAGGGTGGACAGCCCTGTCGCTCGCCGGCTGCGGCAAGGCGTGCTGGTCAGCGGATCCAGCGGAAGTCGAGGGCTTCGAGTGCGTGGCGTTGTTCTTGGGTGAGCCGGAGTGGGTCGCGGCGTTTGTCGGCAAGCCAGGCGGCGAGGTGGAGTCCGGTGTCGGGGCAGAGGTAGTCGTAGGGCACGTCGAGGTGCTGGTGGCTTCGCCAGAAGGCGCGTGCCGCGCGCAGGCCTCTGGCGAAGGCCATCTGCGTGTATCCGCGTGGGCGTCTGAGGAGCAGGGCCAGGGGGTGGTGGAGCGGGAGGGCGCCCAGGAGTTCGTGCTGGCCGGGGTGGAGGGCGGGGAGGGAGTCGATCTGGGTGTCGAGCCAGCGGGTGAGGGGGGTCTCGTCGGTGTCGGGGCGCAGGTCGGGGAAGGGGAGGTTGCCGGCGCGGGCGGCGGCCAGGGCCTGGGCGTAGGTGTGGTGCCAGTGTTTTGGCCAGTGGGTGTTCCACCAGGGGTAGATCTCGTTCAGGGCGCGCTGGTAGCCGTAGGGCAGGGTGCGGTCGTTTGCTTCGCGGCGGCGCTCCGCGATCCAGCGGCCGAGTCGGATTCCGCCGAAGGTCTCTTCGGTGTGGGGGGCGAGGTGGCCGTGGCGGGTTTTGTAGTCCCGGGCGATCCGCAGCTTGTACTCGATGCTGGTTGGGGGGTGCGGCCAGATCATGCCGAGGGTGTCCAGTTGTTCGATGCGTTCGGGCAGGAGCATGTTGTTGATGCGCAGGGAGCGCTGGCGGCCGATCCACCAGCCGAGGCAGAAGCGGTCGGGGCCGAGGTAGCGGCTGGGGACGTTGAGGTGGCCGTAGGTGTTGAAGTAGCGCTGGGAGCTGTCGAATCCGATCTGCCATACGCGGTGGGGTGCTTGGGTCGCCTGGAGGTCGAGCAGGGGAATGATCTCGTCGGCGCGTTCGGGCCGGGCGGCGAGCCCCAGGACGTCGTCGGGCTCTTGGGATGCCTTTGCCCATTCGACGCGGTGGATGACGTGCTCGTCGTAGACGCTCAGGGCGATGAGGACGTCGTAGAGGAGTTGGTAGGGGGTTCGTCTGACTCCTTCCTTGAGATCTTGTCCTGGTTCCATGAAGACGGGGATGACGATGGTGGAGATCTTGTCGTCGCCGGGGTTCTGGCGCAGGGCGCGGCCGACGGCCTGGGCGATGTCGAGGGAGCTCTGTTTGGCGTCGGCGAAGAGGATGGAGTCGATGCTGGGGACGTCGATGCCTTCGCCCAGGCAGCGGCAGTTGGTCAGCACTGCTCGCTGCGGGGCGGTGTCCTGTGTGGTGGTGATGATCGGGACGGAGCCGAAGTCTACGAGTGATCGCCGGCGAAGGGCGGGGCGCTGCTTGGCGTTGACCGTGCCGACGAGGAGGGGCGCTCGCGTCTCGGGGGGCATGAGCGCTGCCGTCTCGTGAAGGGTCTCGGCGAAGATGCCGGCGGATGCGATCAGGC
Organism: Streptomyces sp. UF-297; assembly: GCF_058245575.1. Taxonomy (NCBI): domain Bacteria; kingdom Bacillati; phylum Actinomycetota; class Actinomycetes; order Kitasatosporales; family Streptomycetaceae; genus Streptomyces; species Streptomyces sp. UF-297. The sequence goes on from NZ_JBSIBZ010000142.1 coordinate 1,825, forward strand.
GGTGGAAGGTCAGGGTCCGCCGCAGGTCGTAGAGGTGCTGGGCGCGCAGCAGTGCTACCTGGGCGGCGGCTGTGCGCAGGCCTTCGGCGCCGGCTGATGCGATCGAGGCGTGTCTGAGGAGGTGGCGCAGGTCGTCGTCGCTGATCTCGACGGCGACGATGCGGTAGTCCGCGAGCAGCCCCTGGTCGATGGCTTCGGCCAGGGAGATGCGGTAGACGACGGGGCCGTAGAGGCTGTGGTCGTCCATGGAGGCGACTTCGCAGCCGATCGCCACGTGTGAGCCGGTTTTCTCGTCGAAGACGCGCGGGGTGGCGGTCATGTAGAGACGGCGGCGGGCGGGCAGGGCGTCGTTGTCGTGGACGACGCCCCAGGCTTTGTGGAGGTTGCCGGCGGTGCGGTGGGCCTCGTCGGAGATCAGGAAGTCCCAGGGCGGCAGGTGGTGGTCGTGGTGGGCCTGGGTCAGGTTGTTCAGTGACTGGTAGGTGCAGAAGACGTTCACCGGGCCGTCGGTCAGGGATGCGTGGCGGGCGAGTTCGCCGGGGTCGCGGACCATGGTGAGGATTCCGCGCAGCGAGCGGACCTGGGTGTCGTCGCGCGAGCAGTAGCCGAGGTAGATCCCTTGGCGGCCTTCGCGCTGCCAGACGTCGGCTGTCTGCTCGAGGAGCTCCAGGGTGGGCATCACGACCAGGGCGTTGCCCTGGGGTGCGGTCTCCTGGGCGGCGTTGAGGGCGACGAGGGTCTTTCCCGTTCCGGTGGCCATGATGACGCTCACGCGGGGTGCGCCGTCGGTGAACTCGTTCATGCAGGCGTCGACGGCAAGTGTCTGGTGGCCGCGTAGTGGTGTTCTCAGGCCGTTGCTCGTCAGCGTGGCCACGGCGCCCTCCTGGCAGCGGGTCGTCTCGTTGCGGATCAAGGTTCAGACCCGTGCCGTGGAAGGTGTGGCGGTGTTGCCGCCTGGTTCACCCGATGGAGTTAAGGGGCCTTGACCGGGCTGTACGGCGGCTGACGACGATAGAACGCGGGCGTGCGGAATGGTCGGAGAAGGAGGGGCGGCGTGGTGCTGCAGGTGCCGGGGCTTTACGGTCCGCGTCAGCCCCTTCCGCTTCGGGCTCATCCCCTGCCCGGGGAGTCGACGGGGTCGTTCGTGAACCGGCTGGCTCACGCCAACGGACTGGGACTTGCGGATTTCCTTCAGCGGGTGGGCCAAGGCGTCGGGTCGTCGTCGGGCGATGCGGCGCGGGTGGAGAAGTACCCGCAGTACACCGAGATGTACGTCAACCAGGCGGGGCTCGAGTATCTGGCCGTGCTGGCCGGTGCACCGGCGGCCGTGTTGCAGCGGGCGCTGCCCGGGCTTGCCCCGCGTCACCGGCTGCCGGGTGACGGGGATGCGGTGTGGAAGTGGCCGTGGCAGCCTTCCGAGGGGCATCTGGTGCGCTGCTGCACGAGATGTGCTGAGGTCCGCGGGGTCAGGGAGCCGGCCTGGTGGCTGGTATCGGACAGCTGGCGGGTGTGTGCCCGGCACCAGCTCTGGTGCGACGACTCGCGGACGGAGCCGCAGGGCGGGCTGTCCTTGAAGGAGCTCCCCGAAGTCGTGGCAGCGCATCTGGAACGTGCCCGGCTGAAGAGGCAGTTCGGCCGGTCCGGTGAGGAGTTGTTCGCCGACGCCTTCCAGGTGGCCGCTGACTGGTGGAGGTCGATGCCCATGGTGCTGCGCTGGGTCCACCGGGCGTGGGCGTGCGGGCTGGAGGACCGCAGTATCCGGGTGATGCCGCTGGTGGTCTATCCGGAGGCTGCGCAGTTGGCGCAGCTGATGCTCCAGTTCGAGCAGTCGGACGTCCGGGACAGGGACGCCTGTGGCCGGTGGCTCGGCAAGGCCGAGGCGTTGATGGAGTCGTGGGATCTGGATGTCCAGGCAGGCAGGGGCCCGCTGCTGGACTGGCTGCACCGCCACCGGGCCCCGTCGGACGCGGAAGCGCAACCGGCCGCCAGGACCAGAAGGGGGCGGCTGCCGCTAGCCCCGGGGCACAGCCGCCTCGCCTCACCGACAGGCACGCTGGAAGCACGATCATGCCTGTCCTGAACCGGCTCTTGGCAACTACGGGGGCTCAGCCGCGCCTGCGCCTGACTTGCACCGGCCTTGGAGGAACCAGTGCTGGAAGTCATCCTGTTCGACCCTGATCGGCCACTGCCGGTACAAGGACCATTGGTGTGCGGTTTCGCCACTCGGTCTGCGCACGGGCAGCCGACGCTGGAGGAGCGGGCCGGGCAGGTACGCGGGGCCGGGCCGCGGTGCGGCGGCGGGCGGTGGTCTGCGTGAGCACGGTAAATGCCTCCGGCGCGCTACTGGACGGCAAGGGGGTGCCGGGCGCGGGGCAGGGTGTCGTGGCTCTGTACCGCGAGCCCTACGGGCCGGTGCGCGCGTGCAGTGCGGCCGCACTGCGTGGGGTGGCGCTGGAGGAGTTCGGTCCGGTGAGCGAACCGGTGCCGTACCGGGGCCGCAAGGGCATCATCACCTACTGGCCAGTGGCGACGCGGGAGCAGACGGTGGTGTGCGGCAGCCTGCGGCAGTGGGGGCTGGCGGTCGAGCTCGACTTCGAGCCGAGCTGGGCGGCGTTCAGTGCCGGCCCGGTGGAGCTGAGGTGGCGGGCGGGAGGCCGCGAGCGCCGCTGGCGCCCGGATTTCGTGGCGCGGACGACGAATGGGACACGCGAAGTGCTGGTGTTGAAGCCGCCCGGCGCTGAGGGCGTGCCTTCCTCGAGGCTTCAGGTGCTTGAGGAGGTCGCTCGGGAGGCTGGCTGGCGGGTGCGGCAAGTGCGCGAGCCGTCAGGGATGCGCAGGCGCAATCTGACATGGCTGGCCGGCTACCGGTTTCCTTCCGCTGGCGAAGAGGGCCCGGGACGGGCGCTGCTCGAGGCGTTCAGGTCGCCGACGGGCCTGCGGGCCGGAGTGGCGGCAAGCGGGCTGGACGAGCTGACGGGCCTCGACCTCGCCTACCGGATGCTGTGGCAGCGGCGGCTGCTGTTCGACAGCGCACAGCCGCTGCTGCCCGACGCCGCGGCCTGGACAGCCTGAGGACCGGAAAGAGGGGGCACGTGGCGGGAACAGGCGAGAGTCGGCGTGCGGGGGCTTTGTCCATCGGGGCACGAGTGCGCTGGCAGGGGCGTGAGTGGGAGGCGGTGGAATGGCGGGGGCCTGTGGTCACGCTGGTGCCGCAGGACGGTGCGGAGGCGCCGCGGGCGGTGTCGTACCGGTGGCTGGTGGGAACGGAGGACTTCGCCGTCCTCGCCGGCGGCGCAGCACCGACTGCGGACAGCGCGGTGCACAGAACGTGGGAGCGGCGGGAGGACCAGGAGGACGAAGCTGCTCTTTGGCAGGAGCGCATGGTGGAGATCGACACCGGTCTGGCGCCGGGCCGAAGCGAGCATGAGCAGGGATTCGGGCCGGGAACAACCCTGGCCCAGCGGTGCGCTGCCATGTCGGCGCGGCTGGCCGCCGACGGCATCCGCTGCTCCGCCCACACCCTCGCCGACAAACGACGAAAGTGGAAAGCGGCCGGAGAGAACCCGGTCGTCCTGCTCCCCGCCGCGCGGGACAGACGACCAGGGGGCTTCACCGATCCGCGCTGCCTGACCGCCATGCAGGATGTGGTGGCCCGGCGCGCGCACGATTCGGACGTGACCATCGACCTGATCCGCGAAGAGGTCGAGGATCTGCTGCACTCACGCTACGGTGCAGAACTCGGCGATCCGGATGCCGTGGCCGCGCTGATGCCCTCCCGTTCCACCTTCTACCTGCGGATGAAGGAATCCGGCCTGGCCAATGCCCTGGACCGGCCGACCCGGGCCCGCGCCGCTCTGGCCGCCACTCCGCCCCTGCCCCACGGCGGGCGCGAGGCCGTGCTGCGGCCCGGACAGGTCACTCAGGTCGACACGACACCACTGCGACTCCTGGCCCGCGGCGACGACGGCCGGCCCACCTCCACGGAGATGACCACGCTGATCGACGTGGCCAACCACAGCCTCTGCGCACTGATGATCACGCCCAGCCGGTCCAAGGACGCCGAGAGCGGACAGCCCGGCCAGGCGACCCGCGCGATCGACCTGACCCTGATGCTGGCCCAGGCTCTCGCGCCCTGGCCAGTGATGCCCGGCTGGGACCCGCTCAGCGCGGCCGCCACCTCCAGCCTGCCGTTCGGAGCGCTCTCGGCGGCGGACGCACGGTTCACGGAGGCTACCGCCGCCCGCCCGGTCATCCGCCCCGAACTGATCATCTACGACCAGGGCAGCCCTTATGTGAGCCAGCACTTCACCGAGGTCTGCGACCGGCTGCGTATTGCCCGCCGCCCCGCGCGCAAGAGGACCGCTCCCGACAAGCCGCTCGTCGAGCGCTTCTTCATCACCCTCGCGCACCGCTTCAGTCAGCACGTCCGGCACGGCTGGCAGGGCCGCAGCCACAAGAAACGCGGCCGCGGTATCGACCGCATGCCGCTGTACACGATCGCCGAACTCCAGCAGATGGCTCAGGAATGGGTGGCTCTGGAGTACCAGCAGACCCCCGATGCGGGACTGCGTGACCCGTTCCGGCCGGGCGTTGTGCTGTCGCCCAACGACATGTACGCCGTCCAGGTGGCCCGCAGCGGCTACCGGGCCGTGCCGCTCTCCCCTGCCCAGAACCGCTTCTTCCTGCTGCCGCGGTGGGTCACCCCCGGCAAGGGCGGCTTCATGATCAACTACCGGACCTACCAGCCCATCGCGCAGGACGCCGGGCACTACAGGGAGATCCTCCTGCGCGGCAGCTCAGAGCTGCCCGGCCACAACGGCCAGTGGGAATGCCGCTTCAACCCCTACCGTCCCGAGCGGGTGTGGCTTTATGACCACACAGCGGGCACCTGGGTGACGTGCGACTTCCGGCTGCGGCACCTGCTCACCGACCCCTGGACCGCGGACATGTGGCAGGAACACGCCGAGCAGCACCAGGCGGCCGGCGGCAGCGAGAAGGGCGAGGAGGCCATCGCCCTGTCCCTGGCGCAGCGCGACCGGCGCCGCCGCAGTCGCAGGCCGCCGCCCAAGCGCACCGGGAAAGAGCCGATCTTCCAGGGCCTGGAGTTGGAGACCGAGGAACCGTCCCGGGATCCCTACGCAGATCTGGAGGAGTTCGACCTGTCGACACTGCGGCCCTATCCGGCGCAGCCCATCTCTCCCTGGGCCCCTTTGGCCGTAGACGCTGTACCGGCGCTGCGCTCAGGCGCAGGTGGCACGGAGCCGTTGGAGGGCGGACAGGCTCCGCATCCGCTGGCAGCGCTCTTCTCCGACGACGGCGACGGTGACGGGCCTGCGGACGGCTCCACGGCCGGAGGGCCAACAGATGTCTGCGAGGTCGTCGACGCGGAGCTCGTCGACGACCTCGATCCAGAAGGTGATGTCGGTGGCGAGATTGAAGGCGACGTGTGGGAGGCGTAGGCGACGACTTACAGCCGTGAACGACCCGGCACCCGTCGGCCGGCCCCGGGCAGGACTTCCGGCCCGGGGCCGGCCTGCCAATGCGAGGCAGGTCCGTGACGAGAGAGAAGCGTGATGAAGGCATCCGTCGAACTACGCAACAAGCGTGAAGCACGTCTGCGTCAGCAGCTGCAGGACACCCCGATGCGGCCGCTGCCGCTGTTCCAGCTCACCGGCTGGACGCACTTCGTCGACGAGGAGGTGGAACCGCCCGCACTGGCGCCGGGCAGCAGTCCCGCTGCGGACAGGAAGGAGGACGAACAGGCCATCGCCTACCACCGGCATCTGCGCATGGTGCCCACCGACGCGATGACCCACATGCAGGACATGGTCGTCAAGGCGGTCCACGGCAACAGCGGGCGCCGTGACGGGCTGATGGACCACGTCATCGACGGCCCTGCGGGCACGGGCAAGACCTGTCTGCTTCGGGCGATCGGACGCACCGCCCAAAGAGAGATCGAAGCCGCCACGAACGGCAGGCAGGCGAACACCATCCCGGTGGTGCACATCACCACCCCCGCAGACCCTGAGCCAAGGGTGAACTGGCTCTGGGAGATCGGCTCCTACCTGGGGCTCAACCCCGAGCCGAAAAGCCTGGCGGAAGTCCTGGAGATGCGCCGCCACCAGGACGTGACCCTGCCGGTCAACTACGTCCTGGAGACCGCACAGACCCGCCTGCTCCTCATCGACGACATCGACCGCGCCTCACCTCAGCACCTCGCAAACGTCCTGCCCTATTTCGACTACCTGCGCAACAAGCTGGGCATCTCGCTCATCTTCTGCGGCACCGGCGCCAGCCACCGCCTGCACCAGGCCCGCATCCTGGCCCAGGACCTCACACGGGTCAGCGAGGAGAACCGGATACGGCTCGAACAGGCAGGACAGCCCGCGGATCCCGCCTCGCCCTCCCCCACCGCCCTGCTGCCCGTGACCTGGCTGCACCCGTTACCCCTGGGCACCAAGACCGAGGAACAGGAAATGTTCCGACGCGTACTGACGAGCTTCGAAGCCGACCTGAGACTGCACCACCTGGAGGAGAACGCCCTGAGCAAACACGCCGCCGAACTCCACCGGCGCACCGGCGGCTACTTCAAAGCCCTCACCTACGTCATCTCCACCGCCGCCGTCATCGCGATCCAAAGCGGCAGCGAGAACATCACCATGAAAGAAATCGACACCGCAACAGCCCAACTCGGCACCTGAAACAAGCCGCAGGCCCCCGCGGTGCCAGCCGGGCCGGCGCTCCTGCCCGTGGCTGCCGGGCGCCAGAGGCCCCCGCTGCGCGCCGTCCGCCCCGGCAGGGTCCGCTGTTCCGCGACGGGCAGTGGGGGCGGGCCAGCAGGTGCCGATCGCGGAATTCCTGCGGTGGGTGTCGCCGACCGCGTGGTGTCGCACGGCCCGGCCCGGGCAGCGGATCGAGGGCTGGACGGTGGGCCCTGCCGCCCTGACGCCCCCGCGTCCTCCTGCGGGACAGGACGCCCTCCCAACTCCCCCGAGAAGTGGCACAAGGACGAAATCGCCTCCGCTGTCGTGGACATCGAGTTCCGCGCCACCGACCAGACTGCCCCGACCCGGCCCGCCGCAGCCAGCTCGCGACCCGTTCCGGCGAAGCCGCTGCTGGAGGCGGGACCACCACGACGAATACGAGAAGGAGTTGTACGAGGGCGGCACCTGCACCTGCGACCTCATCGAGCAGTACGGGCGCCCTCCGAACGGGACGACTACTGAACCATTCCCTGACTGCACCCTCCCCACCACGCCGGACCCCAGGCCCTTTCTTCAGGCCCGGGGTCTCGTGCTGTCGGGGCCAGAACGGGCGCAGGCGTACGGACCGCGTAGGCCGCTGGCAGCCACGGGAAGAGACGTCACCACCGCGACCGGCTCGAACCGGACTCGCCGCCGTGTTCTCCCAGGTACGGAGTCACGGCGTGAACTATCCAAGAGTTCGGCTCCAGAGCATCAAAGATCACCGTCTGAAGCGTTAAAGGTTCCAGGTGCCAAGTATGTGCCTGCCTGCAGCTTCTGGCAGCAATGGTTTCCTACTGGGGTCATCTGTTATCCCAGGTTTTCCGATAACCCGGTCTGAACGGGAGGCGGCCAAGCGGCCGCACCGGAATTCGACACCCGCTTCGTACGACCGATCGGCGAACATGGACTCCGTGAACACCGAACTGACCGTGCTCAAGAGGGACATGGCCGTGAGCCAGGACGACACGATACGGATGCTGCTGGAGCAGTCCAAGCGCACCGGTCGTGCCGTCCTCATCCGGCGTGCCTTCGTCCAGGACGCCGATCCCGGCCTCCGCCTGGTCACGCGGCCCGGCCCGTTTTCCAAGATGCTGCGCAGTAACGAGCGGCTGGACCTTTTCCTCCTGATCCACTGCGTCACCGCGCGCGCCGGCTGGGGCGTCGCTCACCGGTCCGAGACCTGGGGCCGCGCGGCGGGGATCTCCTTCGCCACCAACGGCACGGCGAGCGCCGCGGTCTCCCGGCACCTGCACAAGCTCAAGGAGCTGAAGCTGATCAGCACCGAGCCGTACGGCCGGATGACGAAAATCACCAAGTTGCTCGAGGACGGCTCCGGCGACCCGTACACGCTGCCGTCGGGCGACAAGGAGGGCTCCCGCAAGAGCACCTACTTCAAGGTGCCGTTCGCGTACTGGGAGCAGCACTACCACCGGTCGCTCTCGATGCCGGCGAAGACGATGCTACTCATCCTCATGAGCCAGCGCAGCCCGTCCTTCGCCCTGTACAAGGCCAGGGAGTACGCGCTCTGGTACGGGGTCTCCCCGTCAACGGTCGGGCGCGGCATCGAGGAGCTGAAGAAGAAGCGCCTGCTGTACGAGTTCCTCTCCGAGCAGCAGTTGGACGGCTTCTCCGTCCTCGGGCAGAGCACGCGCGTCCGCTGGGCTCTCGCCGCGCCGTTCGACCTGAACGTCAACAAGACGGAGCGCGAGGCGGCAGAGGCCGTCTGGACTCCTGAGGGCATCGCCCGCACCGCGCTGCGGATCGGCTCCCGTATCCCCGCGCTCTCGGGGGCCGCGATTCCGCGATGAGCACCGCCGGGGCTACGGCCCCGGCCCCACGACTCCCGGCCCGGCACACCCGGGTCGGGCGCGGCGCAGGTCGCCGCCCCGCAAACGGGCGACGGCCCCCTGTTACAGCAGGGAGCCGCCCAGTGAAGAAACCGACAGTCACTCCCCAAGGAGGCACCATCAGCATGTCCAACGAGCCTAAGGGCACCGACCGGCCGGCGTCGACCCGGCGTCACCAGGGCAACGGCAAGCTGCGCCACATCTGGTCCGAGATCCGAACCCGTCTGCGGCAGCTGCTGGACTGCGGCCTCCGCCGGCGCCTGCGCGCCCTCGCCCGTACGGCGGGCTACGGCATCGTCCGCGGCTCCGCCGGCGCCGTGGGCGCGAGCGGGACCGGGTGGATCATCTGGTGGATCCAGCAGCGCTGACCCGACGCACCCTCTGATCCCCTCTCCCCGACCTGGTGGTCCCGGTCCCGAGGCCGGGGCCACCAGCGGAGCACACGCCGGTCGGTGACGGCACAGCGCCATCTATAAGGCTGTCGTCCAGCTCACCGAGCCGGACGGTCGCAGACCACCGTAAAACTGGGGCTGTTCGTCGACAATTCCACTGGACACGCCCAAGGTCACCCAGACCGGTGGATGGGAGTCTTAGCGATCTTCGACGATGAAGCACGCCCGCTGGTAGAGCTCATCGAACGTGATGATCTCTACGTCCTGGATCGATGTCCTGTACAGCTCGAAGGAGTTGATCTTCTCCGGGTTCACGGCGCCGTTATGGGTGAACTCGCGCAGGCTCCCGATCACCACGACCTGCCGGGGCCGGGTGGTGGACAGTTCGACGCCAATCGGGGTGCCATCGTCGTCGTAGATGCGGGTGAGGAACTCGCGGGAGATGAGCTGCTGTGCCTTGCTGACCGTCTTCTGCACCTGCGCCACGCCGCCGCCCAGTTCTTTCGATGCCTGGTAGACGCCCGCGCGGTATGGCGTCTTGGCGAGCAGCTCCGTGTCGTGGGTCTTGATTTCGCAGAAGAGCATGCTGCTGATCAGTCCCTTGGAACGCATGATGGCGTCGATGCGTTTCCCGGCTCCGCCGAAGATGTTGGCACCGGTGGTGATGCGTTCCAGTTTGCCGTCGTCGATGGATTCGCAGGCGATGAGGTTGAGCCCGTAGCCGAAGATCCACTGGTTCGCCTCGAAGAAGGCCTGCCAGACCGCCTCCGCCCCGCGCGTCGTTGCCAGGCTCTCCTCCTGCTGGAAGTAGTCCGGATCGGTCAGCAGCCGCTCGAACCTATGGAGTTGCTCTCTGCGGTTGCTGATCAACCGGATGTCTTCCTCAGTGAGCCCACCGCCGATCGCGGTCCTGACGGCACCGAGAACCATCGACCGGTCCTGGCCGGTCAGCAGCTGGGTCAGCTGGGCCTGGTCCCCGGCCACGAGCTGGAGGGAGTCGCCGGGCGTGCTCAGCCCGGCGCAGCCCTGGAGGAAGTTGATGACCTTCCAGAAGTTCTCGTGTACGTTCCCGGTGTCGACGAGCGCCTTGACCGCCCGGGTGGCCCCGGTGTCGGGCACCGTCTGCGTGGCGGAGACCTCCCCGGCCTTCTTCTTGTCCTTCTTCCACAGCTTGATCCTCGGCGTGAAGGTGTTGCCCTTCACGATGATGGTGACGCTGCACAGTGTGGCCACCTGGGGCCGGTCGTCGAGGACGAAGTCGGTGATCATCCGGCGGGCGCGGGTGTCGTAGAGGTAGTGGAACCCGCTGCCGTCATGCGAGCCGCGGATCTCCAGGTCGGCGAAGTCCCCTCGGGTGACGTCGAACTCGGTGGTGGAGAAGGGGAGTCGGAAACCGCGAACGATGGGAGTGGCGGGTGCGGTGGCTTGGGCCCGCCAGTCCGGCGGGATGTTGGGCAGCGGCCGGGTATCGCCCTCAACCACGAGGTCCTGGACGTCGGTGCGTCCGAGCTGGCTGAGCAGGGTCTTCAGCGCCCGCCAGATCACCTCCTTCATCTCCGGGGCGCAGGTGGGCTGGAGCTCGCGCTCCACGGTCAGGACCGCCTCGTAGGTGTCCGCCGTCCAACCGTCACCAGGCATGGGGTGGAAGAAGCCGCCGTCGCGGCGCAGGGTCAGGACAGCTGTGCGCAGCAGGTCGCGTGCGGTCTCCTCGCCGGCGCAGTCCAGGAGGCTGTAGGTCTGCCCGAGGACGAGGTCGAGCTTGCCCGTGTCGTCGTCGTTCAACGGCAGCGGGACCAGCGGGCCCGTGGGCGGAAGTCGGACCGGCGTGTAGATAGGGCGGCCGGAGAGGAACTCGTAGGGCCGCAGGCCCCATCCGTCCGGTGCCAGCAGCCGGTTCAGCTCCTCGACCTGCTTCGTCGCCTCATCGACGTCAGCCGCAACCTCGGGATGGACGGTTCGTGCCAGGAAAGCGAGCAGCACCTCGTCCGGTCCGTCGGAGAGCTCCAACCGAGAGTCCTCGAAGATCCAGTCGTCGGGCAGGTCGTCGTTGTTAAACCGGTGCTGCTGGATTTCGGCGCGGACAGTCGGGAGCCGGCTGTTCTGGGACGTAGGTCGGTCCAGGTCGTAGAGGTCCTCCAGGAACGTGACCTCGTCCAGTTTCCCCCACCAGGGGCTCGATATCCCGCGCAGGTAGTTGAAGATGTCGTGCCGTGTCACCTTTGTGATCGATGGCTGCGCGTGTGCCGGGGAGAGGTCGCTGGACGTCATGTGTCCAGGATGGAGGGCAGGGCGGTCAGGTGCCCGTCGATCGGGACTTTCCATCTCCCGGACGAGACGTCAGGCGGCGAAGCGCAGCGCGGTAGCGGGGCGGTAGGGGATGCGTTCGGCGTAGGCGCGGTCCAGAGCACTGGCGACGGCTGCGACGGTTTCGTGGGCGGCGTACTTGAGTAGGCGGCCGTCTGACACGGAAGCACACCAACGCCGAACTGCTGCGCCTACGCGGGCGGCCTGGTGAACCACAACCCCCGAGAAGTGGCGCAAGGACGAGATCGCCTCCGTCGTCGACAACGAGCTCCGGTCCGCCGCCTGGCCCGGGGCCGGCCAGTCTCCCGCCCCGCCCGCGTCAGCCGCAGTGTGCCGAAGGCCCTCGAGTCGGTCGATCAGGATCTCTCCTTTGGGGGTCAGGACGTGAGGCTCGTGCGCTCCCATGTCGGCCAGGAGGTCGGAGACGAGTGCGCAGGCCACGACGACGGCCTCTCGCTGGTCGGTAACGATGGCGGAAAGATCACCGGTGGTCTGCGCAGGAACTGCTGGGAGCGGCGTCGCGGGGCCGTGGTGGAAGGCGTGCTCCGACGCGATCAGGTGCACGGGCTTGTCGCTGTCGTCGAAGCGGTGGAGTGCAGCGGACAGCATCAGGTCGCCAGCCGATCCGGTCTCCGCCGCCCAGGCTGCGGCAGCCTGTACCAGGGCCACGAGGTCGAGTTCGAGTCCGCGCTGGAACAGCCGCTTGGGGTCATCGTCGTTGGTGTGGTCGCTCTGGAGGTTGATGGGCATCGCCGTGTAGAAGCTGCCGTCCTGGTGGAGCTGGCCCGGTCGGTATGCCTTCGAAGCGGACCTGGCGGCGGCCGACCAGCACGGGGCGGGCCGGTTGCACGTTGGTAGTCACGCCTTCGCCGGCGAGCTTGACGAAGCGGTCGAACGCCGCGTCCCGATCCACCCGCGTGGTCACGGGATAGGTGCCGCGGACGGGGACGACTACGTGCCCACCCAGCAGGCGCAGCGCGCCTGGGCCACGTGGGTGGGACGTGGCGGGCGCAGCAAGGAAGTGGCACGTGAGGGGGCCGTGGGCCTGCTGCAGCAGATCGCTCATCCGCTGGCATCGCCGACGGCCCGGGCCCGATTCGTGAGGATCGTCGCCGAGCTCGGCAGCGGCACTGCTCTGACACTCCGAGGGCGTGCCGAACTCCTGGATGCTGTACGGGATGTGATGGAGCCACACAGCGTGTTCGCGGCCAGCGGTCTGGTGCCCGCACTGGGGCCCGCGCAGGCCCCGATGACCGTCGAGACTGTCGCGGGCTGCACCGAAGCCATCAGCGTCGCGCTGCGGCACACCCTTGCCGGGAAGGTGACCGGTCCTCAGCTGGAAATGGTGCGGGCGATGCACCGGGCCTCAATGGCCGACAATCTCAGGCAGCATCGCGAACTCGCCACCTCCGCAGGCGAGTTGACTGAGCTCTTCCGTGAGCCCACTGTCCAGGAGCCGTTCGACGAGGTAGGCCGGCAGCTGCTGCTCACTCTCGGCTTTGAGCTGACCCGCCACCGCACAGACCGGCGCCCGAAAGATCCCGGACCACGCTGGCAGGGTACCGGCCGCTGACCACCGCCGTGGTGCGCTCATGAGACGAGCGCTTTCGTCATCACCGCGCCAAGCGGGGCACTGGGGATCGCAGATACGATCCTGCCAGCCCCCTGACCAGCACAAACCAATCCACCTTTAAACCACGCAGCGATAACAGAATCCTGCGCCGATCACTACATTCCGAGACGATCACTGAACCTGCACGTCAAAGCCACCGCAGCTTCCGAAGCTTCTACGGAATCCCCAGCTCCGAGCCACACCGCACGATGGCGGAAAGTCCTGAAACGATCACTAAACCCCCTGGTCAGCACGTCACCCACCCAGTGATCACCAACAGATTTGTCACAG
>NZ_JBSIBZ010000143.1:0-14927 GCF_058245575.1 Streptomyces sp. UF-297
GTGTTGTGCGGCGCGGGGGGCCGCACAACACCGCCCCCACTGCGTACCGACTCCCGCCTCTCAACCGGGTGACCAGGGGCGAGGCCGGCCCCGAGGAGATCAAGGCGTCCTCGGAGCGCTTCGACAACCACTATGTGCACAGCGCGGTGTGGGATACGGCCCGTACAGAGCGGTAGCTCTCCGGCGCAACCCTGCTGAACTGGGCAGTTGGCGCAACTCTCGCTTCTCGATCACCACTTGCCGATCGTCGTACGCCATCGGGCAACCCCCGATGATCACTTGACGTCCTCCGGGACGAAAGGGACTCCAGAGTTTTCCGGGTCCCGTGGCAAGCGTGATGACGAGGAGCAGTCCTTGAGATGTGTATTACGCGTGGCGGGTACCGCGATGGCGGTACTCGCCCTGACGGTGACGGCACCGGGGCTCGCCCAGGCGCAGCCGTCCGCTGAGTCCCTGTCGTCCCCCGCCGCCGACGGCCGTCTCCCCGAGGGATGGCGCTACACGGGTACGGGAGCCGGGAAGGAACTGGTCTGGACCTCCCCCGAGCCGGTGCCCATGGGCGACGCCCGCATCGAGTTCTACGCGGGCCACCGGCTCCTGGGCCGGCCGGTGGCCGCACCGGACCGGCGCTCGTTCAAGCTGGCGGCCGGCGCTGCGCGCATCGGCGCGAAGGACGAGCTGCGGGTGCTGGCCTCCGGGCGCCGCCTGGACGCGGCCGCCCCGCCCCCGCGCAAGCGCCGCTCCCCGGGCCTCGCCGCACCCGCGCGGCCCGCAACCCCGCTGCCCGCCAACCCGGTCGACCCCGGCGTGGCGGGCCCCTACCGCACCGTCGACGGCGAGTACGCGCTGAAGTCCGTCAAGCTGCCCGGCTTGGCGGCGCCGGTGGAGATGCGCGCCACCGTAGCGGGACCCGTCGGCGCCCCGGGGAAGAGGCCGCTGGCCCTGTTCCTGCACGGCCGTCACTCCACCTGCTTCGGCCCCGGCGGCGAGCAGGGCATGGAATGGCCCTGCAAATCCGGTACGCAGTCGGTGCCCAGCTACCAGGGCTATCAGCAGGCCCAGAAGCTGCTGGCCTCCCAGGGCTATGTGACGGTGTCCGTCTCCGCCAACGGCATCAACGGGCAGGACGAGCGCCTGGAGGACGCCGGCGCGCAGGCCCGCTCGTCCCTGGTACGGCTGCATCTCGCCCGGTGGGCGCAGTGGGCCGCGAAACGGGCCGATGCCCCGGCGGCGGTACGCGCCACCGCACCGGCGGACCTGTCCCGCGTCCTGCTGGTCGGCCACTCCCGCGGCGGCGAAGGCGTCAACCGGGCCGCGCTGGACAGTCTCTACCGGCCGCCCGCCGACCAGGACGGCTACGGCGGCCCGGTCCGCTGGACGATCCGTGGCAACGTCCTGATAGGCCCGACCCTCTTCGGCCAGAACCCGGCCCCGGACGTGCCCTCCACGACCATCCTGCCGGGCTGCGACGGCGATGTGTCCGACCTGCAGGGCCAGATCTACGCCGACGGCACCCGCGGCGTCAGCAACGGATCCGCTCTGCACAGCTCGGTGTACATGGTCGGCGCCAACCACAACTTCTTCAACACCGAGTGGACACCGGGACAGTCCAAGGCGCCGGCCACCGACGACTTCTGGGACGAGGACGACACGGACCCGGTGTGCGCCAAGACCAGCAAGAGCCGCCTGACCGCCCCCCAGCAGCAGACCGCGGGCGCCACCTACATCGCCGCGGCGGCCCGGCTGTTCGTCGCGGGCGACGACCGGGTACGCCCCCTCCTGGACGGCTCGGACCGGCGCGCGCCCTCGGCCGCCCCCGCCCGGGTGCTCACCCACGCCGTCGGCGCGCACCGCACGGCGGCCGTCCTGCCGGATGCCTCGCTCGCCGTGGACGGCGGCCGGGTGTGCGCACAGGTGGACACCGACCCGGCCCGCTCCTGCCTCCCGCCGGAAGCGGGCGGATCCTCGCCGCACTTCGCCGCCTGGGGGCCCTCGCCGGAACCCGGGCGTGACGCGGTCGCGATGCAGTGGTCGAAGGCGGGCCAGCCGGTACGGGTACGCCCCGCACGGCCCTTCTCCCTGGCCGGCGCCCAGGCGCTGGACCTGCGGATGATCGTGCCGCCCAACACCACGGGCACCGAACTGGACGTCGCCCTCGTCGACGCCTCCGGCCGCCGGGCGAGCCTCGGACCGGCCCGTGTCGACGGACTGCCGGGCAGCGACCGCACCGCCTCCTACTGGGCACGCGAGGTCCGCGTACCCCTGTCCGCGGCGACCGGTGCCGGACTGGACCTGAAGCGCGTGACGGCCCTGGAGCTGACGCCCCGCAGCCGCACCGGGCAGGCCTGGCTGATGGACGCATGGGGCTGGCGCCCCGGCACCCCCGCGGCACGGGCCGCCGCGCTGCCCCGCGTCGACCTCGGCCGTCTGACGGTCAAGGAAGGCGACTCCGGGGAGCGGACCTACCGCATCCCGGCGCATGTGTCCGGGCAGGGCAGCGGCCAGGTCCGGCTGTTCGTCCCCAAGCCGGGCACCGACGAGGTCACCTCCCAGGTCGTGACGGTCCGTCCGGGCAGCCATTTCTTCGACCTGCCGGTCACGATCCAGGGCAACACCCGCTACGGCCCCGACATCCAGCACGACGCCCTCGTCAAAGCGGTGCGCGGCGCGGTCGTCGGCTCCCCCTCCGGCGGAGTGACGGCGCAGAACGACGACCCCATGCCCAAGGTCAGCGTGACGCCCGTCGCCGACCGCGTCACCGAGGGCAAACCCCTGACCTGGCGGGTGAACCTGTCCCAGGCCGCCGACACCGACATCGTGGGCGAGTTCGCGCTCCGGCCGGTCACCGACGGCGCGGAGCTGTCCACCCTGGACGTCGACCCGGCCTGGCTGGAGGAATACTTCAGCCAATCGCCCACCCCGGCCCGGCCGGTATCCGACCTGGCGAAGGACGCGACCCTGACCCTCGCCGTCCCTGCGGGCGAGACCAGCGCCGAAGTGAGCGTGCCCACCATCGCGGACACCGTGCGCGAGCCGGAAGAGCATCTGAAGCTCCAGTGGTCCCTCTACGACCAGAACGGGGAGCCGCACCCCGGCCCGGCGGTGACCGGCACGGTGCTCGACGCCTCGTAACCCCGGACCGCAACCTCCCATAACGGCCGTTGTCCCGGCGCCTGTGCAGCGCCGGGACAACGGCCGTGCGCGTCCCCGCGCCAGGGGAGCGTCAGAGCCGGCACCGATTCACCGCGACCGCGCCACCTCCCCCTCCGCACGGCCCAGATGCCGCCACCGCACCGGATCGCGCGCATCGGCGCCGGGCCTGGCCGTGGGCAGGGCGCCGCGGTGGTCGCACTCCAGGACGAGGGCCTCGTTGCCGCCGGGCTGGAACTCGTAGTCGACGCGGGCGAGGTGGGAGGGGATGCCGTAGCCGTCGAGCCGGCGGCGGATGCGGTCCAGGCCCTCGTAGCGCTGATCGCTGGTGTGCAGGAGGAGCGGGAAGAGGCGGACCTGGTGGCGGGCGACCCGTACCAGCTCGATCAGGGAGCTGAGGTGGAAGGCCTCGTCGAGCTGCGCGCCGTAGGAGAAGAGCAGGTGTGAGCTCAGGACGAGGTCGAAGGAGCGGTCGGGGAAGGGGAGATGGGGGAGGGAACCCTCGATGTAGCGGTCCGGGCGGGCCCGGATGTCGGCGGCGAAGGCGCGGGCCGCCTCGGTGCGCAGCCGCGTGTAGTGCTCGGCGTCACCGAACCAGCTCCACACGAAGCTGGACGCGTTGTCCGCCACGTACGCGTGCTTGTGCTCGATCTCCCGCAGGACCAACTCCCCGAGCGTGTCCCTGCCGCGGCCGTACTGCGGATCGACGGCGACGGCATCGGTGCCGTGCTGCCCGGCCAGGGCCACGAAGCTCGCGGCCCCGCCCGGGCAGTCCAGCACACGCAGCGCGAGATCGTCGTCCGACAGGGCGAACATCGCTCGGTACTCGTCGAAGGAACGGGCGCTGATCAGCATGGTCGTCACCCTCTGCCGATGTACGGCATGGTCGTGGGCAGGACCGTGAGGAACTGCACGTTGGTGTCCAGCGGCATCGACGCCATCAGCAGCAGCGCCTCGGTGAAGCGCGCCACCGGGATGGTCGCCTCCACGGCCATCGTCCCGTCGGCCTGCATCGCGGGCGGCTGCGGGCTGCCGTCCACCGGCGTCACATTGCCGATGTCGATCTGGCCGCAGGCGATGCCGTAGGGACGGCCGTCCAGCGACAGGGCGCGGGTCAGACCGAGGACGGCGTGCTTGGCCGTGGTGTAGGCAATCGCGTTCGGGCGGGGCGAATGGGCCGACGGCGCACCGTTGTTGATGATCCGTCCGCCCTGCGGCGACTGGTCGCGCATCGTGCGGAACGCCTCCTGCGCGCACAGGAACGTCCCCGTGACGGTGGTGTCCATCACCCGGCTCCAGTCCTGGAAGTCCACCTCCGCCACCGGTCGCCTGGGGACGGCCGCGCCCGCGTTGTTGAACAGCAGGTCCAGGCGGCCGAAGCGCTCCCGTACGGTCTGGAAGAGGGCGGTGACCTGGGCCGGGTCGCGGATGTCGGTGGGCACGGAGATCATCCGGTCGGGTCCGGCGCCCGACAGGGCGATGGTCTCCTCCAGCGTGTCCTTGCGGCGGCCGGCCAGCGCGAGCGTCCACCCTGCGTCGAGCAGGGCGAGGGCTGCGGCGCGCCCGAGGCCGCTGCCGCCGCCGGTGACGACACCGATCTTGCCGTGGCCGCTTGCCTCGTCCCCCGTCACCGCTCGTTCATCCAAGCGCGCAGAATCCGGCGGGACTCGGGGCCGGGCACATCGATGTAGGGCGAACGGCCGTGCAGCACCCGGCTGTTGCGGATCATCAGCAGGTCGCCCGCGGCAAGGCGCAGCCCGAAGGCTATCTCCGGGCGGTAGAGCACCTCGTCCAGGTAGTCCAGGGCCTCCAGCTGCCGGGCGTCGAGATCCGCCGACGCCCGTACCGTCCGTGTCTGGTAGTAGCAGCCGATGGTCCCGTCGTCCTGGGTGAACAGGATCGGCGTGACGACGATCTGCTGGCCCGCACGGCCGGTCCGGTCGAAACGCCACTCCTGCTTCAACAGAGCGAGGATGTCCGGCCGTTCGCGCTCGATGATGTCGTGCACGTGCCGCGCGCTGGCCAGCTTGGTGTTGCCGCCGCCGTCCGCGGCGGGCTGCAGGCACAGCAGGACGAGAAGGTCGCAGGTGTCGCAGTGAAAGCCCAGTTCGGTGGCGCCGTCACCGTCGCGGTCGCGCAGGACGGTCCACAGGTCGCCCTGGGCGTTTTGCGGTATGGGCGCGCTGATGTCCTCGAGGATGGCCGACAGGCTGGTGATGAGGTCGGCGTCGGAGGCGTCGGGGGAGATGAGGTTGCGTACGTTCACGAAGCCCACGGCGTCCAGGCTCCCTCGGATGAACGAGCGCACGGACGCGTGCGCCGCCTCGCCCGCGCCCCATCGCCCGGCCAGCGAGTCGCTCCACAGCAGCCGCCGGTCCGCGTCGGCGATCGACACCGACCACACCTCGCGGTGGGACTCCAGGTACTCGCTGGTCCAGCCGACGTCGTTGGTCGCGGCTTCGGTCGTGGTTCCGGTCATGACGTGATCAGTCCTTTCGAAAGTCGTGCAGGGGTCACCGGGCGGCCGTGGCCACGGCCTCGGACCACAGCGCCAGCGCCTCGTCGATCTGCTCCGCGGTGACCACCAGCGCCGGAATCATCCGGACGACGTTGCCGTGCACCCCGCAGGACAGCAGCAGCAGACCGAGGTCCGCGGCGGCCCGCTGCGCGCGCTGGGCGGTGGCCGGGTCGGGGGAGCCGTCGGGAAGGCAGAACTCGTTGCCCACCATCAGGCCGGGCCCGCGGACGTCGGCGACGACCGGGTGGTCGGCGGCGACCTTGCGCAGACCGTCCGTCAGACGGCGCCCCTGCTCGGCGGCGTTGTCCACCAGGCGCTCGTCGCGGATGACATCCAGCGTCGCGAGCGCGGCCGCACAGGCGACGGCGTTCCCGCCGTACGTCCCGCCCTGCGACCCCGGCCACGCCTTGGCCATCAGCTCCGCCGGAGCGGCGATCGCCGAGAGCGGGAAGCCGCTCGCCAGCCCCTTGGCCGTGATCACCACATCCGGTACGAGACCGTCGCTGTGCTGATGGGCCCAGAACTTCCCGGTCCGGCCGAACCCGGCCTGGATCTCGTCCAGGACCAGCAGCATCCCGTGGCGGTCCGCGCGCTCGCGCAGGCCCGCCAGGAAGCCCGGCGGGGAGGGCACATAGCCGCCCTCGCCCAGCACCGGCTCGACGAACAGGGCGGCGGTCTCGGCCGGCGCGCTGACGGTGGCCAGCACCCGGTCCAGCCCGCGCAGCGCGTACTCCACGGCCTGCTCCTGGCTCATCCCGAGCCGGAAGGCGTCCGGGAACGGCGCCACCGCGACGCCCGGCATCAGCGGGCCGATCCCGGCGCGGAATCGGGTGCCCGCGGTGCTCAGCGCCGCCGCGCCCATCGTGCGCCCGTGGAAGGAGCCGTCGAAGACGATCACGTTCTGCCTGCCGGTGGCCTGCCGGGCCAGCCGCAGCGCCGCCTCCACCGCTTCACTGCCGGAGTTGGTGTAGAAGAGCGAGTCCAGGCCGGGCGGCAGCACCTCGCCCAGGCGCTCGGTGAGGGTGAGCAACCGGTCGTGCAGCACGGTCGTGTACTGCCCGTGGATCAGCTGTCCCGCCTGCCGCTGCACGGCCTCGACCACCCGCGGATGGCAGTGGCCGGTGTTGGTCACCCCGACTCCGGCGGTGAAGTCGAGATAGCGCCGGTTCTCGGCGTCGAAGAGGTACAGGCCCTCGCCGCGGGTGGCGAGGACGGGGGTGGCTTGCTTGAGCACCGGGGAGAGGTGGGGCATGGCTTCGCTCTCTGTCTGGGCGTACGAGGAGGAGTTTGGGCGTACGGCGAGGGGTCAGGTCAGCTGAGGGGAGGGAACGGGAGCCGGCAGGAATCCGGCGGCGGCCGCCCAGGACAGGGCGGCGGACCACCACTGGGGCGTGGGCGCGGCGAACCGTACGCCGAGCCGGTCGAGCACCGAGGTCGTCCAGGAGCTGTCGACGAGGATGTTGCGGTCGCCCAGCTGGGACCAGGTCGACGCCAGCCGGGCCGTGGTCGGATCGCTCTGCTCGGCGCGGGCCAGCGCCGCGGCGAACGTCGCGTCGTCCGTCAGACGGATCGGATAGCCGTGGCCGATCATCCACGCGACGAGCTCGTCGTGGGCCACCCGGTGCGGCGTCTCGACGTGGTAGACACCCGGCGCGGCGTACGGATACGTCGCGATCGCCGCGATGCCCGCCGCCACCGTGTCGACATGGGAGAACTCGAACGTCGTCGAGGGACGGCTGGGCGCCGCGCCGGCCAGCACATACCCGCGCACGACCTGATAGATCCGGTTGTCCTGGACATTGCGCTGGAACGCGCCGGTACGGCTGTCCGCCGCGATATGGCCACTGCGGTGGACATAGGCCTGGCGCCCGGAAGCCGCCCAGGCCCGCACGCTCTCCTCGGCCCGGAACTTCGCCTTCTCGTACGGGGTACGGAAGGTCTGCCCGATGTGCAGATCGGCCTCGCTGAACCGGCGCGCGGGCCCGTCGACGCCGCCCGAGACGGCCAGCGTGGAGACATGGTGGAAACGGGCCCCGGGCGCCTGTTCGTCGATCCAGCCGAGCAGCCGCCGCACCGCGAGGTTGTTGGTCCGCTCCAGATCGGCGGGCGAGGCCACCAGCCGTACGTCGGCGGCCGCATGCACGACGACCTGCGCCTGCCGGGCCCGCATGAGCCCCGCGGCCGACAGCCCCAGGCCCTCCCGGTCGATGTCACCGGCGATGACATCCGCGCCGCCCAGCCGCCGGGCCGCCGCGGCGTCACTGTCCCCGCGCACCAGGCAGGTGACCTGCGCACCCCGCTCCGTCAGCGCGGTCAGGACGTGCCCGCCGAGATACCCGGTGGCTCCGGTGAGCAGCACCCGGGCCGGCTCGCGCACCACCCGCCAGCCGCTTCGGGGCGCCGCGGCGCCGGAGTGCAGCAGCTGCCCGGAGGTCGATACCGCCGACCTGACGTGCGGGGGAGCGGTGACATCCGCCGCGGCGGCCACCTCGCGCACGAAGGCGCTGAAGATCCGCTCCGCGTTCTCGTGCGAGAGCCGCGGCCAGGCGTACACGAGGTCGGTCACCAGCCTGCCCTCGACGATGCGCGCGGTCAGCCGCAGCCGGTAGAGAGAATCGCCCGTACGGCACCGGGCCGACCCGGCCTGCTCCTGGGCGACGGACCAGCCCAGTGACGGCTCGTCCGGCAGCCGGAAGGTGCCCAGGAAGTTGAACCCGACCTCGGGACGGGCGCCGTCGGCATCCATCGGCAGCTGGCGCGCGCGCCGGATGCGGCGCTCCACCTCCGCGGCCCGCTCCGCCCCGCCGCCGGCCTCCACGGCCACCCACTTCGCGGCGGTGAACCAGCCGACGGTGTCCAGGTAGTGACCGGCCGCGCCGTCGGTCTCGCGGCCGTGCGTCTCCACCTCCACTCCGAGCCGGGGCTGACCGCTCCAGGCCGCGGCGGCATCGGCGAACGCCGACAGCAGCACGGCCTCCAGGCGCTGCGCGCGCCCGTGGCGTTCGGTGAGGCGGGCGGTGGCCTGCGCGTCGAGCGTCCAGATCAAGGTGGCCGGTTCGGTGCCTCCGGTCGCGTCGTCCACGGGGAGCCGGGGGGCGATCGCCTCCTGCGCGGGGACGGCCTGCGGCGCCGCCTCCCGGCCGTGCGTCTCGGCGGCCCACCGGTAGAAGTCCGCCGTCGGCGGCAGGTCCGGGTCGCGTCCGCTCAGCGCCGCACGGTAGGCGCCGGCGAGATCGTCCAGCAGGATCCGCCAGGACAGACCGTCGACGACCAAGTGGTGCGCGATCACCGCGAGCCGGTCCTCGACGCCGGGGCCGCCGGCGAACAGGTGGACCCGCAGCAGGCGTCCGGCCTGCGGGTCGAGACTGCGGTGCAGCTCGGTGCAGACGCTGCCCACCGTCTCGGCGACCGGGTCGGCGGGCCCGATCGAGGAGTGCGAGAGCACGTCCAGGGCGCTCTCGTGCCGCGGGCTGCCGGGGCCGTCCGGACCGACCGGCCGGCGCAGCGCCCGGTGGCGCCGCAGGACGGCCACGACCGCCGCCGACAGGGCCCCGGCGTCCACCCGCAGCGCACACCGCAGCAGCACGGACTGGTTCCAGTGCCGCGGCTCGTCGATGGGCTGGCGGAACAACCACCGCTGGGCAGGGGCGAGTTGACGCTCCTCGGCGTCGGCGTGCTCCACGCGCTGCGGCACCCGCCCGTCAACGGCGCAGGCGGCCGCCGCGAGTCGAGTCGGCGTCGGCTGCTCGTAGAAGGCCTCGAACGCGACGCGGTGCCCACGCCGGCGCAGGAAGGCGATCGTCCGCATCGCCAGGATCGAGTCCCCGCCCAGGCTCAGTACGTCGGCGTGCACGTCGACCAACGGCAGGCCGAGCGCGTCCGCCCACAGCTCCGCGATGGCCTGGGCCAGGGACACCGCGGAGCGGTCGGACCCGTCCCCGGCGCTCGGCGCGGAGTGCGTGCCGCGGGCGCGGCTCTCGATGAGCCCGGCCACGACGGCTCCCAGGCGCGGGCGGTCGAGCTTCCCGTTGGCGCCGTAGGGAAAGTCCGGGACCGCGAGGATCGGCTGCGGTACGGAATAGCCCGGCAGGCGGTCGCGCAGATGCGCGGTGAGCGCGGCGAGCGTGGCCTCCTCGTCCGCCGCTGCGCCCTGCCGGTCCGACAGCCGTACCGCGGCCAGCAGCTGGCTGCCCGCCGGGGTCTCGCGCACGATCACCGCACACTGGCCGACGCCGGGGAACCCCTCGATGGCGTGCTCGATCTCGACGGGATCGACGCGGAAACCGCGGACCTTCACCTGGCGGTCGGAGCGGCCGACGAAGACGAGATTCCCGTCCGGCCGGCGGCGGCACACATCGCCGGTCCGGTACATCCGCCGCCCGCCGCGCCGCACGAAGCGGCGCGCGGTCTCCTCCGGCCGCCCGAAGTAGCCCGCGCTGACGCCCTGTCCGCCGATGTGGAGCTCCCCCACCACGGCTTCGGCGGTGCCCGTGGGCCTGTCGGACACCAGCTGGAGATCCACCTCGCCGATCGCGGTGCCGATGGGCACCGTCGCCTCGTCCGTGGGCAGTTCGTCCACCGTGGCGGCGAGAAAACAGGTGGCGCCCACGGTGGTCTCGGTCGGCCCGTAGTGGTTGGCGACCCGCGCGGTGACCTTGTCGGTGAGCAGGCTCGCGGCGAGCGCCCGCGGCAGCGCCTCGCCGCCCAGGAGCACGGTGCCCAGGGCCGGGCTGTCCGCCGGCCTCCCGGCCAGCAGCGCCGTCAGATGCGAGGGCGTCGTCTTGATCACCGACACTCCCGCCGCACGGAGCGCGGCCCAGCACTGCTCCGGGTCGCGTGCCCGGTCATCGGGTACGACATGGACCGAACCCGCGGTCGCCAGCGCCAGCAGCCAGGAGGTGTGCCCGAGGTCGGCCGCCAGCGTGGTGACATGCGCGACGCACGGCGCATCGGCCTCGGTCAGACCCAGCCGCCCGGCGAGCGAGAGCGCGTAGTGCACCGTATTGGCGTGGGTGACGGCGACGGCCTTCGGCTCCCCGCGCGAGCCCGAGGTGAAGGACAGGTACGCCACATCGGTCGGCAGACAGGCGGCTTCGACGGGCGGGAGGCCGGTCGGGCAGGGCGCCGCGGCCAGCGCATCGACGTCGAGCACTTCGGTGCGGTAGGGATCGGGCGCCTGGATCTGTGGGGTCGTGGTGAGCGCGTACCGCACCTCGACCGCGTCCAGGCGCCGGCGCACGTCGGACGCGGTCCACCCCGCGTCGATCAGCACCGCGGCGGCCCCCGAGCGCAGCACGCCGAACAGCAGCGCGCACACCCGGGCATCCCGGACACCGAGCACCGCCACCCGGTCGCCACGGCCGATGCCCAGCGCGTCGAGCCGGGCGGCGACCCGGCCCGCCGCGGCGTCCAGCGCGCGGTAGTCGAAGGTACGGACACCGTCGCTCAGCGCGGGCCGGTCCGGGTGGACCAGGGCGTTGCGCGTGAGCAGCTCAGGCAGCGAGGCGGTGGATCGCACCTGTCCTTGCGTGCATGTCATACGGGTTGGCCTCCGGTTGTGGCATGCGGCGACACGTCACCGGCGATGTAGGCGGTCAGCCCCTCGTCGAGCGGCAGCCGCTGGGCCAGCTCCCAGGCGAGCAGGCGGTGCAGGCCGTCGAGGTGGATCAGCCCCTCACCGACACGGACGTCCGCGTAGTCGTCGTGCGGGATCGGCCGCGTACTGAAAAAGATCGAGGTGAACGGGGAGTCCCGGAACAGGGTCAGCTTCGCCGTGCACACCGGATTGGCCTCGGCCAGCTCCGCCTCGCGCGACCGGATGATCTGCGCCGCCTGGCCGACGGTCAGCCCGGTCCGCGGGACGAGTTCGAACCCGCCGCCCTCGCTGAGATGCCAGGGCAGCATCACCTGGAGGATCTCGGCCCGCGACAGCCGGACCTTGGACCAGCCGCCGAACGCCTTGTCCGCCAGCTCCAGCGCCTCCTCGGCGCTCTGGTTGCTGTTCGCCTCGTGCTCCCGTTCGGCACAGTGGTCCCGGCGAAAGCTCGTACGCACCTCGTCGAAGGTGACTTCACTGATGACCTGCATGCCTGCGGCCCTCCTCACGCCGACCGGGAGTACTCGACGAAGTGCCGTTCCGCGAACAGCTCCGGCCACCTGCCGCCGTCCAGGTCGAGCGCTCTGGCCGTGGCGAGCATGTGCCGCCAGTACGGCTTCACCGGCTGCCAGCGCGCGCCCGTCTGGCAGTACGACGCGTCGACGAAGTAGCGGGGCGGGGCGGAGCCGCTCGGACTCGGCGCGGGCTTACGGGCGTGCAGCAAAGCCGAGTTGACCAGCACGGTCGACCCCGCGGGCAGGCTGTCGATGACGACCTCGCCCGGCAGTTCGGCCGTGCCGAGATGGGCGAGCGCGGACTTGCTGCGCATCTCGCGGTGCGAGCCGGGCACGACCGCCAGGTTGCCGATCGTGCCGTCCAGACCGCCGAGGTAGTGCAGCGCGTGCACCATCAACAGCGAGGGATCACCGAGGTCGTTGGGCTCGTAGTCGTGGTGCCAGGGCTTGCCGGGGATGCCCGGGGTGTGCCGGTCACTGTGCAGATGGTGGAAGACGAACGGGGCGCCCATCAGCTCCGCCAGCATCTGCATCAGCGGCTGGTAGGTGAGCAGTTCGCCGTGCGCGGGCAGCTCCAGCTCCAGTACGGGCGGCGGTTCGTCGGGGGCGGGATCGACACAGGCGGCTATCGAGCGGGAGCGCAGGCCGTCGTTCACCCAGTGGTCCACCTCGAGTACGAGCCGGTCCACCAGCGACTCCGGCAGTAAACCGGGCAGTACGAGATAGCCCGCTTCCGCGAATTGCTCCCGCTGTGCCGATACTGTCCCGCTGCCCTCGAAAAACAGTGGCATGTGGACAACACACCCTTTCCCGTAACGATGACGCCTTGAACGCTTTCCCGGCGCGGCCGGCATGGCTGGACCGCACCCGATTCACAAACCCTTGGACGTACTGGCAAATCACTTTCGACATGCTTGCGGCGCACTTGTGGCATGCTCCAGATTCATGCGGTCAGGCGCGGATTCCCGCAATCCGCCATGCCTTCCGCACAGAAATTACGGCTATCCGGTTCCACCCGGAGCTGGTGAACCGGCTCTTCCCAGCGGAGAAACCCGGGTACCGAGCCAGACGAGAAACTGAACGGCGCTCGCCGCCAGAAAAAGTGCCCAGGTGCCGAACTCGGTGAGCAGCCAGCTACCGAGCAGCGCACTGAACGGAATGGCCGCGAAGGGGACGGCCCGCTGCAGTCCGACCACCCTTCCCAGGAATGCCGGATCGACCGCGCCCTGCCGATAGGTCCGCCACGGCACGATGAAAGTCGAGGTCGCCGCGCCGGCGAGAAACCAGCACGCGGTCAGTACGCCGACATCGGCCCGGGCGGCGGGCAGCAGCAGCGCCACGACCATCGCCCCCATCGCGATCCGCATCAGCCGGCCCGCGGTGAATCTGCGCAGCAGGGCGGGCGCCGCCGCGGCACCGAGCACGCCACCGAGCCCCTGCGCCGCGGCGACGACCGCGAGCGACGCCGGGACCTGCCCTTCGGGCCCGGACACGATGAAGACCAAGTTGGCCGCGACGGCGGGAAACGTGAAGTTCGCCAGCGTCAGCAGCGCCGTGGCCCACAGCAGCCCGCGATCCGTCACGATCACCCGCAGTCCCGCGGCGAAATCCGGCCCCAGCGAGCGGCACGCCGCCGCGAACGACGCGCGCAGCCGCCGCCCGGCCGTACCGACCGCGGTAGCGCTGATCAAAAGGGCGGACACGGCGAACGAGACCCCGTTCGCGAAACTCGCCACCGTCGGCCCCAGCACCGTGACCACCGCGACGCCCGCGACCGGGCCGAGCGTGCCCAACGTCCCGTCCGCGCCCTGGATCCAGGCATTCATCGAGGCCCGCCGGTCCGGCACCACCCGCTCGGTGAGAAACCCCTGGAACGCGGGGAACGAGAACGGCCGCACACACCCCAGCAGAAAGGCCGCCGCCATCACCAGCACCGCAGGCGGATCGACCAGGCACAGCACCCCGATTCCGGCGACAATCACCGCGGAGACCACATCGCACATGATCATGAGCTGTCGTCGGTCGGCCCGGTCGGCGACCACCCCGCTGAACAGGCCGACGACCACGAACGGAATGAATTCGACCGCGTAGGTGAGCGCGGTCGAGATCGCCGAGCCGGTGAGCTGGAGCACCAGAACCGGCAGCGCGAACCGGAAGATCCAGTCGCCACTGCTGGAGACGATGAACGCCACCCGCAGCAACCGCTCGTCCCGCCGCGACCCCGCGCCGTCGCTCACCGCACACCGCTGACACTGATTCCCGGCCGCAGCCGGCGACCGCTGCTGTAATTCCATCCCGCGCCAAGGCGTACGCATAGCAAACAAGACCCCCCGTGCAATCCCGCAAAAGGGCATTCTCGACGGTACTGTGCCAATCAATTTCCCCGACGCGGCCTGCAATGGATGCGCCAGGGTGAAAAGTAACAGCAAGAAATGAACAGTGACATGCTCACGCGCGCCTGCCTGCCGGCCTACTCGCGAGTAAGAAACCGACCCTCGGGTCGCTCGTTACAACAGCACAGGTGACTTCGGGGCGCCACCCTCATTCCAGCATTCGAGACCATTTCAACATGTGCAACGACGGGTAATTTCTGTGACGCATGGCCGGTGAATGTACTCGCAGCGGCGATAGCCCCGCAAGGCATTGACAAGCGGAAGGGGTATGGGTATGGTCTAGACCTCATTTTGGGTGGAATGCGCCGCCAAAGCTCCCCTCACCAGGCATCCTGGCCGCGGCAGCACCGAAGGAATTAACCTGCACACCCCCTGCGCCCCTCTGTGCGCTTTTCCCCTAGCCGTCACCAGCGACGATGCCCTCAACGGACCCTTTGGCTGGACCTCTCGGGCAACAATTCCTGCCCCCGCGACCCTGCCCCTTCAGCGGCAATGCCGCACGAGAGTCGGAACCTCAATCGCCGTACCATCCGGTAACTAACCGGACTGTCACCGGACGCACACCCAGACCACCGGGCCCCGGCCGCACAACCGAATGCCGGCACCCCGGAACTCCGCCCCGACCAGCGCCACACGCACGGGCCCAACCAAATACCTTGAGGGCACCGGACTTTCCCCATACGGGCGTGGGGGGGGGGGGGGGGGGGGGGGGGGGGGGGGGGGGGGGGGGGGGGGGGGGGGGGGGGGGGGGGGGG
>NZ_JBSIBZ010000144.1:0-14870 GCF_058245575.1 Streptomyces sp. UF-297
GTCCAGGGGCGCGCGACCGCCCCGCGCGACGGACCGCGCGGCGTCGCGGTCCGCGCCCGCCACCCGGGCGTCAGCGCCCGGCGCATCCGGCCCCCCGTGGGCCGAGGCGGCCTGCGCACCGGCGCAGTGTTCGCTTCCTGCGGCCGTCGCGGGCCAGGCCCGCCCGGGCTGCGCGGCCCGGTCGGCATCCGGCAGCAGGGCGGTGTCCGGCCCGGCCTGCTGCGTCCGCTGTGGGGCGTCGGCCGGCTGCCGCAGGCAGTGCCGGGGATCGGCGGGCGCACCGGGCGCGTGCACCGGGGTCGCCGGGGACGCGGCAGGCGAGGCCGCCTGCCGCGAGGGGTGGGAGGTGGGGTGCTCCGTCACGCGTGGGGTTCCATCCGTCCGGGGCCGCGCGCCTGGCGCGCTGCGTGTCAGGCGCGTCGCAGGTGCAGGAAGAGCTGGATCTCGGGTGGTACGTCCGTGCTGGCCGGGGCATACGCATACGAGTCCTCCGCGGTGACTTCGAAGCCCGCGTCGCGTACGACCTGACGCAGGTCGTCCCGCAGGTAACCCGATACCCGGATCGTGTTGCCCAGGAACGGGATCGGGAAGTCGTCCACGTCCGCCTCGACCATGGCCAGCGCGAGCAGGCCACCGGGCCGCAGCAGGGTGTGCAGCATCCGCAGCGCGTACGGGATCTCCGCGCGCGGCAGCATCAGCAGGGAGAAGAAGGCGGTGACGCCGTCGAAGGAACCGGGCCCGCCCAGGTGCCCGTCGCGCAGCCCCACGAGGTCCAGGAGGTGGAACTCGGCGCCGGGCGCGGGCACGTTGTCCCGGGCGAGCTTGACCATCGCGGGCGCGAGGTCGATGCCCACCACGTGGTGTCCCGCCTCGGTCAGTTGACGGGCCGTCGGAAGGCCCGTGCCGCAGCCCACGTCCAGGACGCGGGAGCCCGGCGGCAGGCCCTCGCAGATCCAGGCGCCCGAGGCGAGCTGCCCCTCCTTGTGCGGGAAGGCGTCGTCGTACCGGTCGCCTATCGCGTCGAAGGCCTCGGCCTGGCCCGCCCGGTCCAGCACTAACCGGTTCAGGCCCTCGTACCCCTCGTAGCTGTCGCCGCTCACGAACCCGCCCCTCCTGCGACCGCGGTCAAGTTCAGTTTCCCGTTCTGGAGTTGCGCCTGTGCAGTCCTGCGGAGGACGATCCTACGTTTGGACCACAGGGGCGCATCAAGGGGGCTCGGGGCCCTCATGACCGCACACGGGCCGGTTCGCGGTCCCAGTCAGCGGGAAGCTCGGGCACGCGCCACGACGGGTCGGGCCGCCAGTTCTCCCAGCCGTCCCCGAAAGGCGCGCCCCACGCCCTGATGTGGGCCACCGCCGCACGCCCCGCGGCCCGTACGTCAGCGGCCTGCGACGACGGCATCAGGCCGTCCCGCTGGGCCTGGGCGAACTCGTCCTCGTCACGCCATTCCCAGTGCCGGTCAGGATAGACGGCGATGTCCAGGAAATGGTCCTGGGAATCCACACCTTGCGCCCAACGGGCGCGCGGCGCTTCCAAGTTGACGTACCAGTTCTTGAACCGCCAGCCGTGCTCCCAGAACAGCCAGACCGACCACGGGTCCCCGGGCCTGGCCAGCTTGAGCACGCCGGTGCCGTACCAGCGGTCGTGGACGGTGCGCCGGGGCTTGGTGTAGCGCGAGGCGAGCGGCTCGCGGTGGACGGGGGTCCCGTCGGCGAGCACCGGCTTGACGCAGGTGGTGCCGGGGGCCATCCACACCGCGAGCAGTTCGTCGGTGTCCTGGACGACGGTGACGGGGCGACAGATGTGAAAGCGGTCGGCGGCCGAGCCGTCATCGGCACGGTTGTCGCGATAGCGCCAGAGGATGTGCTCCCCCGGCGCCCAGCGCGCGATGTCGGCCGTGCCGCCGTCCGCAGTCCCCACCGTGTCCGCTGTCATGCGCAGATCTTAGGGGCGATGCGGCGGCCGTGCCGTGACGTAAGCCGCAACGACCGTTACGGATGCGTCATACGCAGCACATCCAGCGCCTCGTCCAGCTGCGCCTCGGTGAGCAGGCCCTGCTGCACGTACCCGGATTCGAGGACGACCTGGCGGATGGTCTTGCGCTCGGCGAGCGACTTCTTGGCGACCTTCGCCGCCTCCTCGTACCCGATGTACTTGTTGAGGGGGGTGACCACCGAGGGGGAGGACTCGGCGTATTCGCGGGCGCGTTCGGCGTTGGCGGTGATGCCGTCGACGGTGCGGTCGGCCAGCAGGCGGGAGGCGCTCGCCAGGAGGCGGACGGACTCCAGGACGTTCTTGGCGATGACCGGGAGCATCACGTTCAGCTCGAAGTTGCCGGCCGCGCCCGCCGTGGCGACCGTGGCGTCGTTGCCGGTGACCTGGGCCGCGACCATCAGCACGGCCTCCGGGATCACCGGGTTGACCTTTCCGGGCATGATGGACGAACCGGGCTGAAGATCGGGGAGGTTGATCTCCGCGAGGCCGGTGCGCGGGCCCGAGGACATCCAGCGCAGATCGTTGGAAATCTTGGTCAGGCCGACCGCGATGGTGCGCAGCTGGCCGCTGGTCTCCACGATGCCGTCGCGCGCGCCCTGCGCCTCGAAGTGGTCGCGGGCCTCGGTCAGCGGCAGCCCCGTGGCGCGCGCCACTTCGGCGATCACCGCGGCGGAGAAGCCGGGCGGGGTGTTGATGCCGGTGCCGACCGCCGTTCCGCCCAGGGGGAGTTCGGCCAGCCGCGGCAGCGAGGCACGCAGTCGCTCGACGCCGTAGCGCACCTGGGCGGCGTACCCGCCGAACTCCTGGCCCAGCGTGACGGGCGTGGCGTCCATCAGGTGCGTACGCCCCGACTTGACCACATCCGCGAACTCGTCGGCCTTGCGCTCCAGGGAGGCCGCCAGGTGCTCCAGCGCCGGGATCAGATCGCCGGTGACGGCCGCCGTCGCCGCGATGTGGATCGAGGAGGGGAAGACGTCGTTGGAGGACTGGCTGGCGTTGACATGGTCGTTGGGGTGCACCTGGCGGCCCAGCCGCTCGGTGGCCAGCGTCGCCAGCACCTCGTTGGTGTTCATGTTGGAGGACGTGCCCGAGCCGGTCTGGAAGACGTCGACGGGGAAGTGCTCGTCCCAGCGGCCCTCGGCGACCTCGCCCGCCGCTTCCTGGATCGCGCCGGCCACGTCCTTGTCGAGTACGCCCAGCTCGGCGTTGACCTTGGCGGCCGCGGCCTTGATCCGGGCCAGCGCCTCGATGTGCGCGCGCTCCAGGCGCTGTCCGGAGATCGGGAAGTTCTCCACCGCGCGCTGAGTCTGCGCCCGCCACTTGGCGTGTGCGGGCACCCGCACCTCACCCATCGAGTCGTGCTCGGTCCGGAACCCGGTCCCGTTGTCATCGGTCATCGTCGACCCACCTCCAACAGGGACAGCGTGCCGGTGGCCGTGCGTGTTCCCGTTCCCGCCCTTAAGTTCGGATCATGAGGAGACTACTTTCCGCATCTCTTTCCCTACTCGCCGTGACGAGTGCGTTCGCCGCCGCTGCGCCGGCCGGTGCGCACGCGGCTCCGAGGGGGGCCGAGGCCGCGCGCACCCCCGGGGCCGACGCCTCGGCCGCCACCGTCGCCGACCGGGCCGTACGGGCGTACTGGACCCCGCAGCGGATGCGGCAGGCCACCACCCGCAACGCCCTCGCCGGAGCGCAGGGCCCGCAGGACGCGAGCCCCAAGCCCCTCCCGATCTCCGACGGCAAGCCCTGGCCGGGCGACGCGAAGGCCGTGCAGACGGTGGGGCGGCTGTTCATGGTCCTGCCCAAGGGCCAGCACGCCAGCTGCACCGGGGCCGTCGTCGAGGCCGGCAACCGCTCCCTGATCGCCACCGCCGCCCACTGCGTGCACCTCAAGTCGGTCGGCGGCTACATGGCCAAGCTGCTGTTCGTGCCCGGCTACCACAAGGGCGCCAAGCCGCACGGCACCTTCGTCGCGCGCTCCCTGGCCGCCGCCCCGGCGTGGACCGTGGAGGAGAACCACTCCGCCGACTTCGCCTTCGTCACCCTGGGCCCCAACGAGAAGGGGCAGCGCGTCCAGGACGCCGTCGGCGCCCGCAGGGTCACCTTCACCATGGAGTGGGGCAACCGCACCGCGCTCGGCTACCCGTACGCCAAGCCCTTCGACGGCGAGAGCCTCAACTACTGCTACAGCTCCTCCTTCCCGATCCTGGACCCCAAGCTGTCCGGCGGCGAGGAGCTCAACCCCTGCCGGATGACCAACGGCGCCAGCGGCGGCCCCGTCTATGCCCACCTGAACCCCGACACGGGGGACGGGGTCCAGGTGGGCGTCGTCAGCGCGCGGCCCGCCAAGGAGGGCTCGGGGCAGGTCGCCTGGGTCGCGATGTTCAACGACACGGCCCGCAAGCTGTACGAGGGCCAGCAGCACACCGCGGTCCTAGGTTGCGAAGACCAGCAGCGTGAAAAGAAAGAACAGCCCGACAAGGACCGGCCAGTAGAGCAGCACCGGTAGCAGGTTGTCCTTCCAGTCCAGCGCCGGGATGTCGGCGTCGGTGCTGATCACCAGGGCGTTGGCGAAGATCCCGATGATCACGATGTACTGCGCGATGGCGAAGAACTCCAGATACGTCAGCGCGGTGCCGCCCGCGACCTCCCGGATCTGCTGCTGGTCCACGACGATGACCAGCAGCATGGAGACCGCGAAGCCGATCGCCGTCCAGGTGCTGAAGCCGTAGCGGCCCTTCTTGTCCGTGTCGCGGGTGTAGATGAACAGCGCCAGGAACATCACGGCCGCGATGAACAGCGAATGCATCAACTTGCCGACCAGCGGCCCGATATAGGCCCGCTGCACCCCGATGTTGAAGTACAGCTCGGGCGCGGACGCGAAGGCCCCCGGCTGGTAGTCGGCCAGCCCCTGCGTCATGTTGTACTGGTGCGCGCCGTAGCTGAAGGCCGTGTAGTACGGCGTCCACTCCTGCGACACCATGTCCTGGTCCAGCCCGAAGTCGTGGAATTTCCAGGGCGGGTAGGACGCGAAGTCCGGCACCAGCACCACGGCTCCGGAGTTGGCCGACCACATCCGCAGCCAGATGTTCTGCTTGTCCAGCGGGTAGTGGTAGTAGTCGAATTTCTGGCGCAGGGTCAGGTTGAAGTGCCAGCCGACGGTGATCTTGCCTTCGCCGGTCTTGGCCTCGTAGACCACGTCCTCGTCCTTGTGCAGGCCCGCGTAGCCGTCCGGGGCCTCGGGAAAGACGACCCCCCGCTCGCTCTTGGGGGCATCCGCGTCCAGCCGCTGCCAGACGTACCCGTTGACCTTGACCTCCTCGGGGCCCTCGAACTTCACGCCCTGGATGTAAAGGCCCGTGGGAATCTTCTTGACCTGTACGCCGGGCAGCGCCTTGGCCAGATAGGCGTCGGACTGGCGGCCGTCGGTCACCGTGGTGCCCACGATCGTGTCGAGCGCCTTGTCGTGGTGGACCAGCTGCCACACCGTCACGATGGCGACGGCGAAGACCAGCGTCGCCGCGACACAGGTGAGCGTCATGCGCCGTACGGTCAGCCGGAAGGGACGGAAGAGTGCGGCGGAGGCGAACACCAGCAGCGCGGAGCCGCTGACCAGCAGGGCTTCCCAGCCGCTGCGCTGGGTGTGGCCCGCCTCGATGTCGTTGTTGCCGAAGTAGCGGGCGGCGAAGACCGTGGTGGCGACGGCGGCGACCACCAGCAGCACCAGGTTCGCCCGCTCCAGCCGCCGCGGCCAGGGCCCCTGGCGCCGGGGCCCGCGGGGTCTGGCCGCGGGCTCGTCGGCCTTTCTCATGTCGACCGGCTCGTCCGGCTCCTCGGGCTGGCCCAGTCCGGTGGGTTCGAAATCGCTCATGGCCCCGCCGGCTCACTTCGCGGCAGGCGGCTTCGGCGGGACGCCCGGGAACTTGAAGAAGTTCTTGAAGAACCCCTGGACGAACTCCACCCCGAATCCGGCGAAGACGTCGAAGGCCAGCATCACCAGGTGCGAGGCCATCGTGGCGCCGACGAACACGACCTTCGCCGGGTCGAATTTCACGGCCGCCTGGATCATCTGCCGGACATCGGCCTTGAGCATCTCGGCGGTCGTCTTCAAGTTCTTGCGCAGGCTCTGCGCCTGGCCGGGGGAGAGCTCCTTGGACATGGCCTTGGTCGGGATGATGGCCAGCAGGTTGTCCAGCCCCTGGTCGGCGGCCTTCTGCGCCTGAAGCAGCTTCTTCTCGTCCCGCTCACCGCCCAGGATCTGCCCGCCGATCTCCGCGACCGGGGCCATGGCCCCGGCCATCTTGGCGAACGCCCGGAACATGGAGGAGAGGAAGCCCGCGTCGGCCGGGGGCTTGGGCATCTCCGGCCGCGGGGAGGGCGATCCGGTCGGGGAGGGCGATCCGGACGGCGAGGGGGAGGCCTTGCCCGAGGGGGTGGACGAGGGGGAGGCGGCCGGTTTGTCCCAGGGCCAGGTCCAGGTCCAGGCGGGTGGCGTGGGGGTGGGCGTCGGGGAGACCGCCGGAGCGGGCGACGGTGACGGGGCCGGCGAGGGAGGCGCCGCGGCGGCGGTAGCGCCGATGGTGAGCACGCTGCTCACGGCGACGCCGATGACGACGTTCAGAGTCCTCTTGCGGAGCACGGCCGGGTTCCTTCCGTACGAGAACGGATCATGAACCCAGCCTCGAACACGCCACCACCCTCCGCAATCGGACGGGCGCGGAGGGTGGCAGTTGTTGCGGGCTGCGGAGCGTCAGGCGCGTCGGCCGATCTTCAGTACCGGACCGCTGGTGTCCTGGAAGAAGTCGTTGCCCTTGTCGTCCACGACGATGAACGCGGGGAAGTCCTCGACCTCGATGCGCCAGACCGCCTCCATGCCCAGCTCCTCGTACTCCAGGACCTCGACCTTCTTGATGCAGTCCTGCGCCAGACGGGCGGCCGGGCCGCCGATGGAGCCGAGGTAGAAGCCGCCGTGCGCGCGGCAGGCGTCGGTGACCTGCGCGGAGCGGTTGCCCTTGGCCAGCATCACCTTCGAGCCGCCGGCCGCCTGGAACTGCTCGACGTAGGCGTCCATACGGCCCGCGGTGGTCGGCCCGAAGGACCCGGAGGCGTACCCCTCGGGGGTCTTGGCCGGGCCCGCGTAGTAGACGGGGTGGTTCTTGAGGTACTCGGGCATCTCCTCGCCCGCGTCCAGCCGCTCCTTGATCTTGGCGTGCGCGATGTCGCGGGCGACCACGAGCGTGCCGGTGAGCGAGAGGCGGGTCTTGACCGGGTGCCGGGTCAGCTCGGCCAGGATGTCGTCCATCGGCCGGTTCAGGTCGATCGCCACCGCGTCGAGGTCGGGGCCCGCGCCCTGGGTGAGCTGCTCGTCGGTGGTGTCCGGCAGGAAGCGCGCCGGGTCCTTCTCCAGCTGCTCCAAAAAGACGCCCTCGGCGGTGATCTTCGCTACGGCCTGGCGGTCGGCGGAGCAGGAGACCGCGATGGCCACCGGGCAGGACGCGCCGTGCCGCGGCAGCCGGACCACGCGCACGTCGTGGCAGAAGTACTTGCCGCCGAACTGCGCGCCGATGCCGATCTTCTGGGTGAGCTCGAAGACCTTCTCCTCCAGCTCCTTGTCGCGGAAGCCGTGGCCGGTCGGCGAGCCCTCGGCGGGCAGCTCGTCCAGGTAGTGCGCGGAGGCGTACTTGGCGGTCTTCAGGGCGTACTCGGCGCTGGTGCCGCCGACCACGATCGCCAGGTGGTACGGCGGGCAGGCCGCGGTGCCCAGCGAACGGATCTTCTCCTCCAGGAACTTCATCATGGAGGCCTCGTTCAGGACCGCCTTGGTCTCCTGGTAGAGGAAGGACTTGTTGGCGCTGCCGCCGCCCTTGGCCATGAACAGGAACTTGTAGGCGTCCCCGTCGTTGGCGTACAGCTCGATCTGCGCCGGGAGGTTGGAGCCGGTGTTCTTCTCGTCCCACATCGTCAGCGGCGCCATCTGCGAGTAGCGCAGGTTCAGCTGGGTGTAGGCGTCGTAGATGCCGCGGCTGAGGGCCTCCTCGTCGCGGCCCTGGGTCAGGACGTTCTGCCCGCGCTTGCCCATGACGATGGCCGTGCCGGTGTCCTGGCACATCGGCAGTACGCCCGCCGCCGCGATGTTGGCGTTCTTGAGCAGGTCCAGCGCCACGAAGCGGTCGTTCGGGCTGGCCTCGGGGTCGTCCAGGATGCGGCGCAGCTGCGCGAGGTGGGCCGGGCGCAGATAGTGCGAGATGTCGTGCATCGCCTCGGCGGCCAGCTTGCGCAGCGCCTCCGGCTCGACCTTGAGGAACGTCCGGCCGTCCGCCTCGAAGGTGCTCACACCCTCGGAAGTGACAAGGCGGTACGGGGTGTTGTCCTCGCCGACAGGCAAAAGGTCGGTGTAGGCGAATGCCGGGCTGGCTGGGCGGGGAGACGGGGGCATCAGGGCCATTCCTCACTCGACGGTGGCTTCGGCTGACATCTGCGGCAGCGCGTGAACAGCGTAGAACCCCGCCGGGCGCCCGCCGCTGTGAGGTAAGGCTCACCACCGGCCGTACTCGATACCCCGATTCCCCTAGTCGCGATCTATCGCGTTTCGGTAGGCTGCGTGCCGTGGCCGAAGAATCGTCGCTCGACAAGCGAGCCCAGCAGCCGGTGAACCTGTCCAAGCCCGTGGTGGAGGCCGAGGTGCCCCCGGCGGCGGCCGGTGCGCGCATCCGCGCCTCGGACGCGGACCGCGACCGGGTGGCGGAGATCCTGCGCGAGGCCCTGGCGGAGGGCCGGCTGGACGCCGAGGAGCACGCCGAGCGGATCGAGCGGGTCTACCGGGCCAAGACCATGGGCGAGCTGGAGCCCGTGGTGCACGACCTGCCGGTGGCCGGCGGTGCCCCGCGGCCCGCGCCCGCCGCGTACTCCGGAGCGCAGCCGCCGCCCTCGGACCAGAACCTCGTCGCCATCTTCAGCGCCTCGACCCGCAAACGGCGCTGGTACGTCCCCGCGCGCATCAACGCCCTGGCCGTCTTCGGCAGCGTGGAGATCGACCTGACCGAGGCGATATTCCAGCAGCAGCACGTGCACATCAACTGCATCTCGATCTTCGGCTCGGTGGAGATCCGGGTCCCGGAGAACATCACGCTGCGCGACAGCGGCTCCGGCGTGCTCGGCGCCTTCGAGATCCGGGCCAACGAGGCCGAGGACGCCAACGCCCCGGTGGTCACCGTCAGCGGACTGGCCCTGCTGGGCAGCGTCGAGGCCAAGCCCAAGCGGGGCAAGTGGATCCGCGATCTGCACGGCCGGCTGCGGGGGCACGGCGAGCGGCATTAGTCCGGACCTCGGGCGCCGGGTGCCGGGTATCGCGTTTGTGTGACGCGGGTCGTGTATACGGGACGAGGGTGCGGGTAAGGGGTCCGGGGATCGAAATGCCGAGCGGTGTGAACGCCTGGCATTCGACGGGAAATCGGGCGCCGAATTCGTCAGGCGTTCAACGAAGGGCGCTGGTTGCGGCCCCAATGACAACCGAGTGCATAAGCCCGCGTACAGCGGGTAGGGCTGGTGCATCGTCTCTCGTACGGCTGCGGGGTGCGAAAAGTCGTGCGCAGCGAGACGGGCAAGGGTGACTCTTTCGCCGAAGCCGTCGTCAGGAGTAGACCGTGCTGCTACCGCATCAGCCTCTTCAGGACGCCGCTGTCGTACCGCCCCAGCGCGTGCACGCTCGCGACGAGGCCGGCCCCTGGCATTCGGAGGCGGTGTGCCGCCGGGACGAAGCGGGCCTGTTTTTCGCGCCGTCCAAGGAGCCAACGGCCGCGCGGCTGTCCCGGGAGGAGGCCGCGAAACGGGTGTGCGCCCGCTGCCCGGTCATGGTCGAGTGCCGCGAGCACGCACTGCTCCAGCCGGAGCCGTACGGAGTGTGGGGCGGGCTGACCGCCGCCGAGCGGCGCGTCGTACTGGCCCGGCGCCGCCGTCGCGACAGCGAACTCCGCTCGGCCCGCGGATCGGCCCATATGCCCGCCGCGGGGTGAACGTTCTTGCGCGGCACGGGCCGGGGCCCGCCATCACTGAATGGCGGGCCCCGGCCCGTGCTCGGCGGCTTGCCGCGACGTCCCTCAGCTGGGGCGCTCGAAGTCGACCGAGCTGTACGCGCGCAGCTTGGACAGGCGGTGCTCGGAGTCGATGGTGCGGATCGTGCCGGACTTCGAACGCATCACCAGGGACTGGGTGGTGGCGGTCTCGGCGCGGTAGCGCACACCCCGCAGCAGGTCGCCGTCGGTGATGCCGGTGGCGACGAAGAAGACGTTGTCGCCGCGGACCAGGTCGTCGGTCTGCAGGACCTTGTCCAGGTCGTGCCCGGCGTCGATGGCGCGCCGGCGCTCCGCGTCGTCCTTGGGCCACAGCTTGGCCTGGAGGGTGCCGCCCAGGCACTTCATCGCGCAGGCCGTGATGATGCCCTCGGGGGTGCCGCCGATGCCCAGCAGCAGATCGACGCCGGTGCCCTCGCGGGCCGCCATGATCGCGCCCGCGACATCGCCGTCGGAGATGAACTTGATCCGGGCCCCGGCCTCACGGACCTCTTTGACCAGGCCCTCGTGGCGCGGCCGGTCCAGGATGACGACGGTGACGTCCTCGACCGAGGACTTCTTCGCCTTGGCGATACGGCGGATGTTCTCCGCGACCGGGTCCGAGATGTTCACGACGTCGGCGGCCTCGGGGCCGGTCGCCAGCTTGTCCATGTAGAAGACCGCGGACGGGTCGAACATCGAGCCGCGCTCGGCCACCGCCATGACGGACACGGCGTTGGCCATGCCCTTGGCGGTCAGGGTCGTGCCGTCCACCGGGTCCACGGCCACGTCGCACTCCGCGCCGGTCCCGTCGCCCACCCGCTCGCCGTTGTAGAGCATCGGGGCGTTGTCCTTCTCGCCCTCCCCGATGACCACGACGCCGTTCATGGAGACGGTGTGGATCAGGGCGCGCATGGCCCGGACCGCCGCGCCGTCCGCGCCGTTCTTGTCGCCGCGGCCCACCCAGCGGCCCGAGGCCATGGCGCCTGCCTCGGTCACCCGGACCAGCTCCAGGGCTAGGTTGCGATCGGGAGCCTCGGGGCTGACTTCGAGTTGGGACGGCAGATGGTGCTCGGTCATCGGAGCGCACCTTTCTGTACGGCGACGGCCGCAATGGTGAGGGTGGCTATGACTTTATCGGTACGTCGCGAAAATGAGCAGGGGGCCCTACGCATGAGCGGCGTTAGGGATCTTGTGGGTGATGCCGGGATCTTGGAGCGGGGCTGGCGGCGGGGCTGGCGGCGGGCTGGCTATGGGGCCTGGGTCGGGGGCCGGGGTATGGGCCGGGGTCGGGTTCGTACGGATTCGGGGATAGGGGACGATAGGGGGCGTGGCTGGTATGCGAGGCAAGCAGACGGTGCGGGACATGGTCCTGTCGATGTTGGTGATCGGCGCCTTCGTCGGAGGGATCTATCTCTTCATCCCGCACAACGACAGCAGGGCCGCCGAGGAACAGGCGGTCAAAACGGTCGACTACCGCGTCGAGGTCGCCACGGCCCGCCGCGCGGCGCCGTACCCGGTGGCCGCCCCCGAGGGCCTGGCCAAGGGCTGGCGCGCCACCTCCGTCTCGTACAAGGCGAGCAACGACGGCAGGGGCGGTGCCTGGCACATGGGCTTCCTGGACCCGGAGCGGGAGTACGCCGCGCTGGAGCAGAGCGACGCCCCGGCCCCCAAGTTCATCAAGGACGTCACGCTGGGCGCCGAGAAGGTCAAGGGCACCCAGGCCGTGGGCGAGGTGAAGTGGGACCGCTACGAGGGCGAGACGTACAAGGCCCTGGTGCGCGAGGAGGAAGGCGTCACCACGGTCGTCACGGGCACGGCGCCCTATGGGCGGCTGGCGGAGATGGCGGCGGCGCTGAAGGCGAAGAAGGGCTGAGCGCCCGGCGGGGCGCAGTGCGTATTCGCGCCTGAGGCGCGTGGTGTGCCTGATGGTGGTGCGCCTGACGTTGGTGTGCCTGGCATACGACGAGGCTCTGCCGCGCCCGGGTGGGTGCGGCAGAGCCTCGTGTGTTTTTCGAGCCGGCCCGTCCGGCTCTTCGGTCACGTCCGTCCGGCGGTCGAGTCTGGCCCGTCCGGCGGTCGAGGACACCGCGGCCGCAGGCCGTCGGTCCTGGCGCGCCGGGGGCCGGGCCGGGTCGGGGGACCTCAGACCGTGGAGACGGCCTCGTCGTAGGACAGGCGCGGCGACCGCGGGAAGAACGCGTCGGCGCCCGGCTTGCCGACGTTGATGACCAGGAAGGACTTCTGCTTGCCGTCGCCGAAGAACTCCTTGTCGACGCCGGAGAAGTCGAAGCCGGTCATCGGGCCGGCGGCCAGGCCGGCGGCGCGGATGCCCAGGATGAAGTAGCCGGCCTGCAGGGTGGCGTTCTGGGTGCCGGCGACCTCGCGGACGGCCCGCTCGGAGAAGTAGTCGTCCTTGATGGACGGGGCGTGCGGGAAGAGCTTGGGCAGGTGCTCGTGGAAGTCGAGGTCCACGGAGAGGACCACGGTCAGCGGCGCGGTCAGCGTCTTGCCGCCGTTGGCACCCATGGCGTGCTTCACCAGGCGCTCGCGGGCCTCCTGGGAGCGGACGAGCGTGATGCGCAGCGGCGACTGGTTGAAGGCCGTCGGGGCGTACTTGACCAGGTCGTAGATGGCCTGGACCTGCTCGTCGGTGACCGGCTCGTCCGTGAACGTGTTGGCGGTCTGGGCCGTGCGGAACAGCAGGTCCTGGGCGGCGGCGTCAAGGGCGATAGTCATGATCTACCTCGGAGAGTCGGCGGGGGTCCCGGTATGTCGGTGAGACCAGCGTAAGCGAAGTGTGTTAATTTTCAACTAAATACTGGCCATTGTGATCCAGTTCACATGGTGGGTCGGGGTGAGGGTCACATGACGGGTCGGGGCGGGAGCCGCGGTGGTCGGCCCGCGCGGCCTACTGCTCGGTCTCGTCGTCCTCGGCGTCCTCTGCCTGGGCCAGTGCCGCGTCCAGGCGGGCGCGGGCGCCCTCCAGCCAGTGGCGGCACACCTTGGCCAGCTCCTCGCCGCGCTCCCACAGCGCGAGCGACTCCTCCAGGGTCGTGCCGCCCGCCTCCAGGCTGCGGACGACCTCGATCAGTTCGTCGCGGGCCTGCTCGTAGCCCAGCGGGGAGTCGCTCTGAGCTGCCTTGCTGTCCGTCTTCGCCATGGCTCCAACCCTATGCGGGGGGTGTGACAGCGCCGGGTGCGTCGGTGGTGGTGGCGCTGGATGCGTCGTCGTGCGCGTCGTCGTGCGCGTCGTCGGTGGTGGTGGCGGTCGTGGTGGCGGGGGTGGTGCCGGGGGGCGTGTCGGTGGTCGCGCCGCGTGCGGCGTCGGCGGCTGCGTCGGTCGTGGTGGCGGAGGTGGTGCGGACGAGGAAGTCGCCCTCGGCGACCCTGGCCCTCAACTCCTCGTCGGCGCCGACCTCTTCGGGGGAGCGTACGGCCGTACCGTCCGCCTTCTGCAGTACGGCGTAACCGCGCTGGAGCGTCGCCTTCGGCGAGAGCGCGACCACCCGCGCCAGGGTGTGCGTCAGCTCGGAGTCGGCGCGGTCCAGCAGATGGCCGAGGGTGCGCCGGCTGCGCTCCAGCAGCGCGGTGATCTGCTCCTCGCGCTCCTCGACCATGCGCTGCGGGCGGGCCATCGAAGGGCGGCTGAGGGCCGCGGCCAGGCCGCGCTCCTCCCGGTCCAGGAAGCCGCCGACCGCGCGCAGCGCCCGTGCGCGCAGCTGCTGGATACGGGCCAGCTCCTCGCCCACGTCGGGCACGACCTTCTTGGCCGCGTCGGTGGGGGTGGAGGCGCGCAGGTCGGCGACCAGGTCCAGGAGGGGGGAGTCGGGTTCGTGGCCGATGGCCGAGACGACGGGGGTGCGGGCCGCGCCGACGGCCCGTACGAGCTGCTCGTCGGAGAAGGGCAGCAGGTCCTCCACGCTGCCGCCGCCGCGCGCCACGATGATCACGTCGACCTCGGGCAGCGCGTCCAGCTCCTTGACCGCCTCGATGACCTGGGGGACGGCGTGCACGCCCTGGACGGCGACGTTGCGCACCTCGAAGCGGACGGCGGGCCAGCGCAGCCGGGCGTTCTCCAGCACGTCGCGCTCGGCGGCGCTGGCGCGGCCGCAGACCAGGCCGATGAGCTGGGGCAGGAACGGCAGCGGGCGCTTGCGCTCGCCGGAGAAGAGGCCCTCGGCGGCCAGGGACTTCTTCAACTGCTCCAGGCGCGCGAGGAGTTCGCCGACGCCGACGGGCTTGATCTCGGCGGCGCGCAGGGAGAGCTGGCCGCGGGGGGCGTACCACTCGGGCTTGGCGTGGACGACGACGCGGGCGCCCTCGCTGACGATGTCCGCGACCTTGTCGAAGACCTGGCGGTAGCAGGTGACGCTCACGGAGATGTCGTACGACGGGTCGCGCAGCGTCATGAACACCACGCCTGCGCCGGGGCGCCGGGATAGCTGGGTGATCTGGCCCTCGACCCATACGGCGCCGAGCCGGTCGATCCATCCGCCGATGAGCCGGGACACCTCGCCGACGGGGATCGGCGCTTCCGCGGACGTGTTGACAGCCATGTCGTCGACTGTATCGGCGGCCACTGACACCGGGGCGCTGCGCTGGCGGGGGCGGCGGGGTTTCGGTGCGGGGGCGCTGTGCTGGGTGGGGTCGAGGGGGTTTCGGTGCGGGGGCGCTGCGCTGGGT
Organism: Streptomyces sp. UF-297; assembly: GCF_058245575.1. NCBI lineage: Bacteria > Bacillati > Actinomycetota > Actinomycetes > Kitasatosporales > Streptomycetaceae > Streptomyces > Streptomyces sp. UF-297. Next base: position 14,730 of record NZ_JBSIBZ010000144.1, read on the forward strand.
GGGGTCGAGGGGGCTTCGGTGCTGGGTGTTGTCTTGCTCGCCGTGGCCGAGTTGGTGTTTGTGGTGGGCTGCGCTGTCTGCGGGTGGGTGGGGTCGGGGCCGCGCCGGGGGGTGTCTCCTCGGTCGGCGCGCTTACCTCTC
>NZ_JBSIBZ010000145.1:0-14845 GCF_058245575.1 Streptomyces sp. UF-297
TTCGGTCAGAATTTCGGCATGCCGAAATTTTTCCCGAATGGGGGCCGTGCGAGTAGTGGTGTGCCGCCGGTGCGGCGCGAGTGGCTGCCGCAGAACCGTTACGGCTCTGTGGCAACTCGGAGAACACTACACGATCAAGCGGTGCGACGCGGAGGGGGTCCCGTCACTACTTCGCCCGTCACGCCGCCGGGCGGGCCGTACGGCGCGGCGGGCGGTTGCGGCGCGGGCGGCGGCGCGACTTGTTCGGGCCGCCCGACGACGAGGCCGGGGTCGCGGCCGGCGTGGGGACCGTGAGGACCACCGGGACGCCGGAGGGGGTGCGGGCGCCGGTTATGTCGGTCAGGGAGGTGTGGCCCGGGTGGACCTTGGTCGTGGTGGGGGTGATCTTGGCCCGGGACAGCAGACGGGTCATGTCGCGGCGCTGGTCCGGGGTGACCAGCGTGACGACCGTGCCGGACTCGCCGGCCCGGGCGGTGCGGCCGCCGCGGTGCAGGTAGTCCTTGGGCTCGGTCGGCGGGTCGACGTTCACCACGAGGTCGAGGCCGTCGATGTGGATGCCGCGGGCGGCCACGTTCGTGGCGATGAGCGCCGTGGCATGGCCCGTACGGAACTGTTCGAGGGTGCGGGTGCGCTGGGGCTGGGACTTGCCGCCGTGCAGCGCCGCGGCCCGTACGCCCTGGGCCAGGAGGTGCTTGGTCAGGCGGTCGGCGCCGCGCTTGGTGTCGACGAACATGATCACGCGGCCGTCGCGGGCGGCGATCTCGGTCACGGTCGCGCGCTTGTCGGTGTCGGCCACGTACAGGATGTGGTGGTCCATGGTGGTGACGGTCGCGGCGGACGGGTCCACGGAGTGGGTGACCGGGTCGGTCAGGAAGCGGCGGACCAGCTTGTCGACGTTGCGGTCCAAGGTGGCGGAGAACAGCATCCGCTGTCCGTCCGGGGCGACCTTCTCCAGGAGCCTGGTGACCTGCGGCAGGAAGCCCATGTCGGTCATCTGGTCGGCCTCGTCCAGGACGGTGATGGCGACCTTGTCCAGGGAGCAGGCGCGGCGGTCCAGCAGGTCGGCGAGCCGGCCGGGGGTGGCGACCAGGACCTCGACGCCCTTGCGCAGGGCCTCGACCTGCCGGTTGATGGAGGTGCCGCCGACGACGACGGTCGCGCGCAGGCGCAGCGCCGCGAGGTAGGGGGCCAGGGAGTCGCTGACCTGGGTGGCCAGTTCCCGGGTGGGGACGAGGACGAGGGCGAGCGGGCGCTTGCTCTCGGCGCGCTGTCCTGCCGTACGGCTCAAAAGCGGGAGGCCGAAGGCCAGGGTCTTGCCGGACCCGGTCCTGCCGCGGCCGAGGACGTCACGTCCGGCGAGGGCGTCGGGGATGGTGGCGGCCTGGATGGGGAACGGCTCGGTGACACCTTGCGCGGCCAGCGCGGTGCGGAGCTGGGGTGCCAGCGACAGCTCGTCGAAGGAGACGGCGGGCGTCTGGCTGGGGGTGCTCGGTCGCGGCGCGGTGGCTCGTGTCACTGAAGGCCCTTCTTAGGTGCGGCAGGGATGGAGGGTGGGTGGAACGAGGCTGCGGGGCGGCGACAAGGTGCCGGTCATACGGAGACGGACGGGACCCGCACCAATTGGCCGGTGCGGGCCCCGTCCGCGCGAGCGTGGTGACGCTCAGTACGCCTCAGTGCGTTCCACTGCGTCTCAAGGACGGCTCAGTACGCCGAGAACGTGATGCTCGGATCGTCAGAGGGTGACGATGTTCTCCGCCTGCGGGCCCTTGGGGCCCTGGGCGACGTCGAACTGGACCTTCTGGCCCTCGAGCAGCTCACGGAAGCCGGTCGACTGGATGTTGGAGTAGTGGGCGAACACGTCGGGGCCGCCACCGTCCTGCTCCAGGAAGCCGAAGCCCTTCTCCGAGTTGAACCACTTCACGGTGCCAGTAGCCATGTTTTTCTCCTTCATGGGGCAAACCAGAGACCGCACTGCGCGGCCTCCGCGTCGCCGAGATGATTGCCCCACACCGGGCCGGGGCCCGGAAACCGGAACGAGGTCCGGAAAACAGACAACGCCTGGGGCTACCAGCCTCCAGGCGCGCACAAAGTTCATGGGTACCACAACTGCAACGCATCCAACGTAACACAGACGGCGCCCGGGCCGCCTCGTGGTTCTCTGCCGCACGATGGGGGCGGTCACTGGTTGGGCGGGGACTCGTCGTAGAAGACCTTGGTGGTGATCTTGCCGTCGCGGGTCAGATAGCCGTGCAGCAGGCCTTCGCTGCTGTGCGGGGCGTCGAAGGTGCCGTCGGGGGCCAGGGCGATCACGCCGCCGGTGCCGCCCAGCGCGGGCAGCCGCTCGACCAGGACCCGGTACGCGGCGGTGGCCAGGTCGGCGCCGCCGAACTCGATGAGGTTCGAGATCGTGCCGGTGGCGGCGCCGCGGATGAAGACCTCGCCGGCGCCGGTCGCGCTGGCGGCGACGGTGGCGTTCTTGGCGTAGGTGCCCGCGCCGATGACGGGTGAGTCGCCGACGCGGCCCGCCATCTTGTTGACCAGTCCCCCGGTGGAGGTCGCGGCGGCCAGGTCGCGGCGGCGGTCGGTCGCCACGGCGCCGACGGTGCCCTGGGTGTCCCCGGCGTCCTGGGCCTTCGGGGCGGTGGGGGCGGGGCCGCGGCCCTTGGCCTTCATCAGCTCGTCCCAGCGGTGCTGGGTCCAGTAGTAGTCCTGGGTGACGGTGGGCAGGCCGCCGCGGGCCGCGAAGTCGTCGGCGCCCTCGCCGGAGAGCATGACGTGCCGGGTCTTCTCCATCACCAGGCGGGCGGCGGAGACGGGGTTGCGTACGTTGCGGACTGCTGCGACCGCGCCGGCGGCCAGGTCGGAGCCGCGCATGATCGAGGCGTCCAGCTCGTGGCCGGCGTCCTCGGTGAAGACCGCGCCCCGGCCCGCGTTGAACAGTTCGTTGTCCTCCATCGAGCGCACCGCGGCCTCGACGGCGCGCACGCTGCTGCCGCCGTTGCGCAGCACCTTGTGGCCCGCGCGCAGGGCGTCGGTCAGGCCCTGTCTGAGGGCCCTGGCCCGCTCGGGGTCGGCGCTCTCCCGCTTCAGGGCGCCGCCCGCGCCGCCGTGTACGGCCAGCAGGACGTCGTGGGCGTCCGGGCGGGGTGTGGTGCGCATGGGGGCGGCCTTGGCGTGGGGTGCGGGCGGGGCGGCGGGGGCGGGCTCGGCTGCCCGGGTGTGCGGTGCGCTTGAGGCGGCCGAGGCGGTGTCGCCGTGGGGGATTCCGGTCAGAAGGGCGGCGGTGGCCGCCGCCGCGGCGCACAGGGCCGTCATCGCTGATCTCGTACGCAGATGCATGACTGTCGTCAACTCCCGCGGTTGCGGCGGAGATTGGGTGAGTGTGCATCATCAGCAGACGGGGCTGCGGGGGCGCAAGGGTGCCGGGCGGACGGCGAAAACGGCGGGAGTCAGGCGGTGCGGAAGACCTCCGCCAGGAGAAAGGCCAGGTCCAGGCATGCGGTCGAGTCGTCGTCGGTGAGGTCCAGGTGGATGCCGCCGGGGTGGGTGCCCAGGGCCTGGTGGACCTCGACGAAGCCGCGTACCTCCTCCAGGGCGGTGCCGGTGGTGGCGGGGCCGCCGTGTGCCGGGGCGCAGACCCAGCAGACCCGGGCGCCCTGCGCCCGCACCTTCTCCACCAGGTCCGGCAGTACGTCGCGGATGCGCTCGGCGCCGGTCCGCACCACGAAGGTCAGCCGCCCCGGCTCGCGCCGGGGATCCAGCCGGTCCAGGTGGGTCAGGGCAGTGGCGGCGGTGGCGGCGGTGGCGGCGGGGCCGAGGTCGACGGCGACGGGGTTGCGGGTCAGACAGAGGTGTTCGAGGAGGGCGTCGTCCAGGGTGTGCCGGCGCTCGTCGAGCCACAGCAGGTGGCCGCTGGTGGCGTACGGCGCGCGGGTGTGCGGGTCGATGCGGGTCAGGGCGGACTCGTAGCCCAGCAGCCGGGGCTCGTGGGAGGCGAAGAACTCCGCGGTGCCCAGGGCGCCGGTGTCCACGCCGCAGGCGCGCATGAAGGACAGGGCGCGCTCGATCTCGTCGGCCAGGTCCTCGTAGCGTGCGCCGGCCGGGGAGCGGGCCACGAATCCGCGGTTCCAGGCGTGTACCTGGCGCAGGTCGGCGAAGCCTCCGGCGGTCAGGGCGCGCAGGAGATTGAGGGACATCGCGGAGGACTCGTACATCCGCAGGACGCGGGACGGGGCCGCGGTGGCGGGGCGGGAGGCGGCGTACGGCCCGGCCAGTCTGCCGGTCTTGACGACGGGCATGGCGGTGGCGTGGGTGAGGACGACGGCCATCTGCAGCAGCCTGCGCAGCTGTCCGCGCAGGGCGTCGGCGGTGGTGGGGCCGCGGCGGGCTCCGTGCCGGTCCGTGCCGCGGGCGCGGTCCCCGTCGCCGCCGTGGAGGAGGAAGGCCTCGCCGCGGGCCACGGCGGCCAGCCGGTGGCGCAGCAGATCGCACTCGGCGGTGAAGACCAGGGGCGGGAGGTGGGCCAGGCGGGCGATGGGATGGAGTTCCTCAAGGTGCCGGCGGGGTGTGGAGTTCTTCGCGTTCTGGAACATGTGGGTCTGCTCCGGTGGTGAAGAGGGAATGCGGCAGCTGTGGGGGAATCTGCGAGAAAAGGGAATGCGGTGGCCGTGGTCCCTCCACTGCAATTCATCGCGCGCACCCGGTCAAGCATTCCGGGAATGGACCGCATCGGTCATCGGGGATTGGTCTGGCAGTTGCTCGCCGTGAACTGTTTCGCTGGCCGGGCGCCGTCAACCGTGCCGCATTCCCGAGGAGTTCACCATGCGCGGACCCTTTCCCCGACCTTCGCCGATCGCTGTGCGGGTCACCGCCGAGGAGCTGGCGCCGCACGATCCCCTCGATCTGTACGTACGGCTGCGCCGCACGCTGCCCGCCCAGGACGTCTACCTCTTCGAGAGCGTCGACGGCGCCGAGGAGGACCGCAGGTGGGCCGCCGTCGGCTTCGGGCGGCTGTGCGAGATCAGGGTGCACGGCGGGTGCGGGGATGCAGGCGGGTCCGGTGGCGGGACGGAGGCCGGGCCCGGGTGGATCGACATCGACGGGCTGCCCGCCGTAGGAGAGGCGCTGGCCGCGGTGGCGGGCGGGCTCGGGGCGGCGGTGGAGGCCGCCCCCTCCCCCGGTGTCACCCGGCTGCGGCACTCGGGCCCGGAGCAGATGTGGGCGCTGCTGGCCGCGGCGCAGCGGCTGTTCTCGGTGCGTACGGAGCTGCCGCGGGACGGGTTCTGCTTCGGGTTCCTGACCTGTCTGGCCTACGAGTCGGTCTGGCACATGGAGTCGCTGCCGCGGCGCACCAAGGCGGCGCGCGGGCCCGATGTCACGCTGACGCTGTTCCGGGACACGGTGTGGTACGACCTGGCGTCCGGTGCGGTGCGTCAACTGCGGGCGCACGGCGCCTCGTTGCCGGACGGCGGCCACGGGGTCGATGTCGCCGCGCTGGCCCGGGAGGCGGGCGCGGCGGGCCGGACGGACGGCGCGCCCGCGGCGCCCGTCCCGCTGTCGGTGCGCGACAGCGTGGACCGCGCGACGTTCCTGGGGTGGGCGGCGCGCTGCCTGGAGCACATCCGCGTCGGCGACATCTACCAGATCCAGATCGGCCACCGCATCGACGTGACGACCGCGTTGACGCCGGTGGAGGTCTACCGGCGGCTGCGGCGGCGCAACCCTTCCCCGTACATGTATCTGATGCCGCGGGCCGGACGCACGCTGATCGGCGCCAGCCCCGAGCTGTACTTCCGCATCGAGGGCGGGCGGATCGTGATGCGGCCCATCGCGGGCACGGCCCGGCGCGGCCGGGACGAGGAGGAGAACCAGCTGCGGGTCAAGGAGATGCGCACCAGCACCAAGGAGCAGGCCGAGCACATCATGCTGGTGGACCTGTGCCGCAACGACATCGGCCGGGTGTGCAGGCCCAGCCCCCGCCCGGTGGAGCGGCTGATGGCCGTGGAGGGCTACTCGCACGTCTTCCATCTGGTCTCGACGGTCTCCGGGGAGCTGGAGGCGGGCGTGGACACCTGGCGGGCGGTGCGCGCGACCTTTCCCGCGGGGACGATGACCGGTGCGCCCAAGGTGCGCGCGATGGAGATCATCGACTCTCTGGAGCGGGAGCCGCGCGGGAGTTACGCGGGCGCGGTGGGGCTGGTGGACGTACGCGGCTTCAGTGAGCTGGCGCTGTGCATCCGCACCATCGAGTACGACGGGGGCACCTACTCCACGCAGAGTTCGGCGGGGATGGTGGCGCAGTCGGTGCCCGAGGCGGAGTGGCGGGAGACGCTGGCGAAGATGGGGGCCGCCTACTGGGCTCTGACGGGGCGGGAGTTGACGGCGTGAGCAGGGGGAACGGCGTGAACGGGGTGAGGAACGTGACGGGGGCGATCGGGGTGCAGGGGGACGAAGTGGGCGCAGTTGAGGTGCTGTTGATCGATGCGTACGACAGTTTTGTGCACATCATCGATCAGTACCTGCGCACGCTAGGGGCGCGTACGCGGGTCGTACGGTCCCTGACGCACAGCCCGCGGGAGCTGGCGGCGGGCGCGCCGGACGCGGTGGTGCTCGGGCCGGGCCCCGGGCATCCGGCCGAGTCGGGCCATGTCGAGCTGGTACGGGAGTTCGCCGGGCGCGTCCCCGTGCTGGGGGTGTGCCTGGGGCACCAGGCGATCGCGCTGGCGTACGGCGGGCGGGTGGAGGTGGCGCGGCAGGTGATGCACGGGCGGACCAGTACGGTGCGGCACGACGGCGCCGGGATCTTCCAGGGCCTGGGGCGCACCGTGGAGGCCACCCGCTATCACTCGCTGATCGTGGCCGAGCCGCTGCCGCGGGAGCTGGTCAGGACGGCGGTGTCCACCGATCACGGGTATGTGATGGGGATGCGGCACCGGTCGCTGCCGGTGGAGGGCGTGCAGTTCCATCCGGAGAGCGTGATGACGGCGGGCGGGCTGCGGATGATGCGCACCTTCCTTTCGGGGTGCGGGAGGCGAAGCCGTACGGGCCGCATGGTCCCGGCGGGCGCATCCGCTCCGGTCGTCAGCGGATCCGGACCGTCGGGAGGCCGCCCAGCGCTTTGACGGCCTCGGTGACGCCGGAGCGCGGCAGGTGGGCGTGGCCGACCACCAGGGCGGGCGCGTCGGGGCGCGGGCGGACGTGGAAGGCCGCGCCGCCGCGCACCAGGACCGAGCGGCGCAGCGCGCCGGCCACCACCGCCGCCTCGTCGGTGTGCCGGGGCAACCGGACGTAGGCGTGCAGCCCGGCGGCGGGGCCCAGGACGCGGGCGCCGGGCAGGTGTTTGCGCACGGCCTCGTCCAGAGCCTCCCTGCGGCCGCGGCACAGGTCGCGCAGCCGCCGCAGATGGCGGTCGAAGTGGCCGCTGGCGAGGAGTTCGGCGAAGGCTAGCTGGGTGAAGGAGTCGCTGCCCAGGTCGTGTCCGGCGCGTACCCGCAGCAGCTGGTCCAGCAGGCGCCGGGGGGCCGCGAGCCATCCCAGGCGCAGGCCGGGGGCGAGGGTCTTGCTGACGGTGCCGGCGTAGACGATGTGGTCGGGGGCCAGGCGCTGCAGGGCCAGTTGGCGGGCGCCGCGCTCGTAGGACAGGCCGCCCTCGTAGTCGTCCTCGATGATCCAGCCGCCGGTGTCGCGGACCCAGCGGACCAGGGCGGCGCGGCGCTGTGCGGACAAAGCGACGCCGGTGGGGAACTGGTGGGCAGGGGTGACCAGTACGGCCCGTACACCGGCGGCGGCCAGCGCGGCGACGTCGATGCCCTCCTCGTCGACCGGGACCGGCACCGGGCACATGCCGCTCTCCTGGATGAACCGCCGCTGGCGGGGGTGCCCCGGGTCCTCCACGCCGATCCCGGTGACGCCCTGGCCCGGGAGGACGGCGCACAGCAGGCTGAGGGCCTGGGCGAAGCCGGCGACCACCATCACCTGGTCGGCGCCGGCCCGTACGCCGCGCACCCGCCCCAGGTAGCGGGCGAGTTCGACGCGCAGTTCGGGCAGGCCGGACAGCGGCGGGTAGCCGTGGCCGGGCGCCCCGAACTGCGCGGCGGCGCAGTGCAGGGCGCGCTGGTAGCAGGTGAGCCACTCGCGGCGCGGAAAGGCCGGGGCGGCGCGGCCCCCGGTGCGCAGGTCCCAGCGCACGGGCGGCACTTGGCCCTCGTCCAGCAGGGTGGGGACGACCGGTTCGCGGGTCAGGTGGTGCACCACGCGGGTGCCGGAGCCCTGTGCCGCCTCCAGGTAGCCCTCGGCGACGAGCTGCCCGTACGCCTCCACGACCACGCTGCGCGAGACGTTCAGGTCGCCGGCGAGACGGCGGCTGGAGGGCAGGCGGGTACCCGGGTGCAGTATTCCGTCGGCTATTTCCTGCTTGATGAATCGCTGGATCTGGGAGGTCAGGGAATCCTCGGAATCCCGGACGACCTCCACCGCTATGTGCAGGGCCACGGCCCTCCCCCTCGGATTGCGTATGCGGTGACCGGTTATCGGCGACGGGCCATGAGAGATCGGCGGTCCGCCCGTCGGAGATCGCCGGAAGTGGACCGTAGTTCTGCGCGGTCAGTGGTCTGGAAAGCGCCTTCGGCCCTTCGCAGACTGGACGCGTCCCCGTCCTCCGGTGCCGTTCGAGGAGCATCTCCGTGACTGCCGAACCGCAGATCCGTAAGTGGCCGGAATTGCTGAACGCGCTGCTGGAGGGCAGAAATCTGTCCGCCCGGGACACCGCCTGGGCCATGGACGAGGTGATGGCGGGCAGCGCGGGCCCGGCCCGGATGGCGGGGCTGCTGGTCGCGCTGCGCGCCAAGGGCGAGACCGTCGAGGAGATCGAGGGCCTGGTGAGCGCGATGCTCGCGCACGCCGTACCGCTGGAGGTGCCGGGCCCCGTGCTGGACATCGTCGGCACCGGCGGCGACGGCTCGGGCAGCGTCAACATCTCCACGATGGGCGCGGTGGTGGCGGCCGGCGCCGGGGCGCGGGTGGTCAAGCACGGCAACCGCGCCGCCTCCTCGTGCTGCGGCTCGGCCGATGTCCTGGAGGCGCTGGGCATCCCGCTGGACCTGGCGGTGCGGGACGTCGGCGAGGTGGCCGCGGAGAGCGGGATCACCTTCTGCTTCGCGCCGGTGTTCCACCCCGCGATGCGGCACGCCGCGGCGCCGCGCCGCGAGCTGGGCATCCGTACGGTCTTCAACGCGCTGGGCCCGCTGGCCAATCCGGCCGCGCCCGCCGCCCAGGCGATCGGGGTGGCCGACGCGCGGATGGCACCGCTGCTGGCGGGCGTACTGGCCAAGCGGGGCACCTCCGCGCTGGTCTTCCGGGGGGACGACGGCATGGACGAGCTGACCGTCACCACTACCTCCACGGTCTGGTCGGTCAGCGGCCACGACGTACGCACCGAGCGCTTCGACCCGCGCGACATCGGTATGGCGTACGCCTCGCTCGACGCGCTGCGCGGCGGGGACCGGGCCCACAACGCGCGGGTGGCCCACGAGGTCTTCGCGGGGGCGCGGGGGCCGGTACGCGATGCGGTGCTGCTGTCGGCGGCGGCGGGGCTGGTGGCACTGGACGGGGTGTCCCGGCCCGCCGGTGGCGAGCGGGCGTTGGAGAGCGGTACGCCGGCGCCGCTGACCGAGCGGCTGGCGGCCGGGGTGGCGCGGGCCGCCGCTGCGGTGGATTCGGGGGCGGCGGCGGCCGTCCTGGAGCACTGGAGCGCCGTCTGCGCCAAGCACGCCCATGGGGGCTGACCGGGCGGCGGGCTAGCGGGAGCCGGGGCGGTGGGCGCGGCCGGCGCCGGGGGCGGCCGGTGCGCCCGGTGCGGGCCGGGCGCCCGCCGCCACCAGGGCGGCGACCGCTTCGCGGGGGCGGCCGTCGGTGACCACCGATTCGCCCACCAGCACCGCGTCCGCCCCGAGCGCGGCGTAGCGGGCGGCGTCCTCGGGGCCGCGGATGCCCGACTCGGCGATGCGTACGGTGCCCTGCGGCAGGCCGGGCGCGATGCGCTCGAAGGCCGTGCGGTCCACCTGCAGGGTGCGCAGATCGCGGGCGTTGACGCCGACGACCCGGGCGCCCAGTGCCACGGCCCGCGCCGCCTCCTGCTCGTCGTGCACCTCCACCAGCGGGGTCAGGCCGATCTTTGCTGCCAGGGCGGCGAGTTCGGCCAGCAGGGGCTGCTCCAGCGCGGCGACGATGAGCAGCGCCAGGTCGGCGCCGTGCGCCCGCGCCTCCCACAGCTGGTAGGGGTCGACGACGAAGTCCTTGCGCAGGAGCGGGACTTCGACCTCGGCACGGACCGCCGCCAGGTCCTCCAGGCTGCCGCCGAAGCGGCGCCGCTCGGTCAGGACGCTGATCGCCGTGGCACCGCCCGCCTCATAGGCCGCGGCCAGCGCCGCCGGGTCGCCGATCTCGGCCAGTGCGCCCTTGGAGGGGCTGGAGCGCTTGACCTCGGCGATCACCTTCAGCCCGGCCGTGCCGTCCAGCAGGGCGGCGCAGTCCCGTACGGGCCCCGCGGCCTCGGCCCGCGGCCGTAACGCGCTCTCGGGGACGCGGCTTCGGCGCTCGGCCAGATCGGCCCGTACGCCCTCGATGATGCTGTCCAGTACGTTCATGGCCGGCCTCTCCCCCCGCCGCCGCGGCACCGTGCCACCCGGCCCTGCGGCGGGACGCGAAGCGGCACGGGCGGCAGGAAACGAAGCGTACGTCCGGCGCGCCCGGCCTGGCCCCTGACGGGAGAAACCAGCAGGTTACGCGGGGTGAGAGGGGTGGGGCAGGGGTGGCCGGGGGGAGGGGCCGGGCGCCCGTGTCAGGGCACGACGACGGACGTGATCAGGAGGTCCTGGCCGGCCAGCCAGCGGCCCGCGAAGACGTCCGGGGCGCGGGAGGGGCGGCCCGTGTCGTCCGTGCCGTCCCTGTCCTGCTTGAGGATGCGGGCGGTGAAGGTGCGGGCGGCCGCGTCGAAGGTGACCGAGGCGTCCTCGAAGGAGAGCCAGGTGTGGGTCAGCGGGTACCACGCCTTGTAGACGGCCTCCTTGGCGCAGAACAGCAGGCGGTCCCAGCAGATGCCGGGGTGGGTGCGCACGAGCGCGGTGTGCCGGTCGCGTTCGCCGGGGACGGTGACGGCCTCCAGCACGCCCTCCTTCAGGGGGCCGTGCGGCTCGGCGTCGATGCCCAGGGAGCGCAGTGCGTCCCGGGGGGCCACCGCCGCGGCGCGGTATCCCTGACAGTGCGTCATGCTCCCCACGATGCCCTCCGGCCAGCGTGGCGCGCCCTTGGGGTCGGGGAGGAGGGGTGCGGGCGGCACGCCGAGGGTTCCCAGGGCGCGGCGGGCGCAGTCGCGGACCGTGGTGAACTCGCGGCGCCGCTTGGGCACCGCGCGGGTTATCAGGGCCGCTTCCTCCGGGAAGAGCCCGCCCTCGGGCACGTCCGCGAACGCCTCGACCGCGGTCACCTTCACCGGCAGGATCGTCTCGATCATGCCGGGGAGCCTACGTCCCGCGCCCGTACCCCTGGGGCGGTGGGGTGCGGGCGTGGGATGCGCACGCGGGCGTACGGGTCGTGGGCGTACGGGGAGCGGTCGGGCGGGGTCAGCCGTTGCCCAGCAGGCGCGACCACCAGGAGCCGTCCGGGGCGGCGGGGGCGGGCTGCTGGGGCTCCGGGGCGGGGGCGGCCTCCGGGAGGGGCTCCGAGCGGGGCGGGGCGGTAAGAGCGGAGCCCGTGCCCCGGCCCGTGGCGGGCTTGGGGGTGAAGCGCACCGGCAGCTCGACCAGATAGCGGTTCATCAGGGGCGAGGTGAAGCGCAGTTCGTACTCGGGGACGGCCAGCCGGATGTCCGGGAGGCGGCTGAGCAGCAGGTCGATGCCGGTGTCGGCGATCGCCCGGCCCATGTCCTGGCCCGGGCACTCGTGCGGGCCGCCGCTGAAGGCGAGGTGCGAGCGGTTGCCGTGCACCGGCGCGGTCAGGTCGGGCCGGATCTCCGGGTCGGTGTTTCCCGCGGAGATGCCCAGCAGCAGCATGTCGCCCGCCCTGATGTGCTGTCCGCCCAGCACGGTGTCGCCGGTGGCCCAGCGCCCCAGCATCGTGTGCAGCGGCGGCTCGTCCCACAGGACCTGCTCCAGGGCGTCGGGCAGGGTCATGTGGCCGCCGGAGAGGCTGGCCCTGAAGCGCCGGTCGGTCAGCACCATCCGCAGGGCGTTCGCTATCAGGTTGGCGGTGGTCTCGTAGCCGAGGATGAGGACCAGCCGCAGGTGCTCGACGGCCTCCTCGTCGGTGAGCCGGGAGGGGTGCTCCAGGAGCCAGCTGGCGAAGTCACGGCCGGGGGTGGCCCGTTTGCTGTCCACGAGGGCGCTCAGGGTGTCGGCGATGTAGGCGTTGCTGGCGACCGCGGTCTCGGTGCCCTTGTTCATGTCGCGGACGGCCTGCAGCAGTTGGGGGCCGTACGACTCGGGCATGCCGACCATCTGCGTCAGGACGAGCATGGGCAGGCGCTCGGCGAACCGGCCGACCAGGTCGGCCTGTCCGGCCCCGGAGAACTCGTCGATCAGCTGGCCCGCGAACCGGGCCACATAGCGGCGGATGCCGCGCCGGTCGAAGCGCTCCATGGAGTCCGTCACCGCGGCGCGCAGCCGCTCGTGCTCGGCGCCGTCGACGTGGTTGCAGCCCGGCTGCCAGGCGGCGACGGGGCTGAGGGGGTGGTCCGGGGGGACGTTGCCCTCCTGCATGTCGCGCCAGTTGCGCGAGTCGTGGGAGAAGCGGGAGGGGGTACGGACCACGTCGAGGTTCTCGCGGTGGCCCAGCACCAGCCAGGCGGGGAGGTCGCCGGGCACCAGCACCGGCGCCACCTGGCCGTGTTCGGCGCGCAGCTTCTCGTACAGGCCCTTGAGGTCGGACTCGGCCTCGGGGCCGTACAGCCGCCGCAGGCCGCCGGGCCCCAGGGGGCCCAGGTCCGGGGCCGCGGCCGTGTCCAGGCCCGGGCCGTGCGCCGGGCAGCCGGGCGGCGGGGCCAGGGACGCCTGGGGAGAGGGGCCCATAGGCCGGTCCGGGTACGGGGTGGGGGGCGGTGTGCTCACGATGACTCCTTGGTCCTTAAGCCACGGCGAGGGAGTGGAGATAGCGCATCAGCGTCATCAGGACGTCACGGCTGGAGGTGCGCAGCCTTGCGTCGCATTCGACGATGGGCACCTCGGCGGGCAGGTCGAGCGCGCCCCGCAGCTCCTCGATGGGGTAACCGGGGGCTTCGGGGAAGGAGTTGACGGCGACGACGAAGGGCACGCCGCGCTCCTCCAGGCGCCCGATGACGTCGAAGCTGACCTCCAGGCGCCGGGTGTCGACGAGCACCACCGCGCCCAGCGCACCGTCGAACAGGCCGTTCCACAGGAACCAGAAGCGCTGCTGGCCCGGGGTGCCGAAGAGGTAGAGCACCAGTTCCTCGTTGAGGCTGATGCGGCCGAAGTCCATGGCGACGGTGGTGGAGGTCTTGCGCTCGATGCCCGCGATGTCGTCCACGCCGACGCCGGCCTGGGTCATCGTCTCCTCGGTGGTCAGCGGGCGGATCTCGCTCACCGATCCCACCAGGGTCGTCTTGCCGACCCCGAATCCGCCTACGATCACCACCTTCACCGCGGCGGCGGCCGTCTCGGGCAGTTCGTCCTCGCTCCGCGGTCCGACGACAGTGCCGGAGCTCGCCTCAGAGCTTTTGAAGTCCATGGATCACCGCCTCAATCAGGGAACGGTCGGGGAGTTGGGCCGGCGGGACGGGCGCCCGCGCCACGACCCTGCCGTCGGCCAGCAGGTCACCGAGAAGGACGGTGACCACGCTGACCGGCAGCTGCATATAGGCGGACAGCTCCGCCACGGACAGCGGGGAGTGGCACAGCCGCATGATCGCGGCCTGCTCGGGCTGCATCCCCGGCCTGGGCCCGGATTTCGCCACGATCAGGGTGACCAGGTCCAGTGGGGCGGTGCTGCCGGAGCTGCCGCTGCGCCCGCCGGTGATCACATAGAGGCGTTCCGGGCTCTGATCCTCCCAGTCGTCGCCCGCACCCCCATCGGGTCCTGCGTTCATACGGCCTGTCCGTCGTGGCGCGGCGGGCTGCTGAGGTGCTCACCGATGCGCGCCACCAGATCCCGCATCCGCTGCCCGATGAGACCCGCGTCCACACCCTCGTCGGCGAGCACCGCCAGGTACGCGCCGGCGCCCGCGGCCATCAAGTAGAAGAAGCCGCCGTCCAGTTCGATGACGACCATCCGCATCCGGCCGTCACTGTGCGGGAATTCGGCGGAGACCGCACCCGCCAGGCTCTGCAGTCCGGCGCAGGCGGCGGCCAGCCGGTCGGCGGTGTCGGTCTCCGTGCCGTACTGGGCCATGCGCAGGCCGTCCGAGGACAGCACGATGACGTGACGGGTCTGCGGAACGCTCTCCGCGAGGTCCTTGAGCATCCAGTCCATGTTGGGCCGGTGCTGAATCATGGCTACTCACTCTTTTCCGACGACTCGTCACTGTGGTCACGGGCAGTAGGCGCGGTGGGGCTCTCACCGGACAGACCGCTTTGGAACGCGGCCAGCCACATACCGGGCGGCTGGGCGGGCGGTGCGCTCTCGGCCGCGGGCCGGGGCGCGGCGGCGGCCGGGGCGGGCGCGGGGGCCTCGGCGGCGGTCAGGGTCTTGCGGCGCCGCTGCGGGAGTCCGCCCGGGGTCCGCTCGGTCACCACTGGCACGTCCTCATGGGTGTCCTCGTGGGCGGCGCGGGCCGGGGCCTGCGCCGGGAGGAGCGGCCGGGCGGCCGGCGGCGCGGCGGGGGCGGGCTGCCCGGGGG
>NZ_JBSIBZ010000146.1:0-14525 GCF_058245575.1 Streptomyces sp. UF-297
GGTTTCAACCGCGACGAGCGTGGCGACCGTGGTGGCCGTTCCTTCGAGCGTCGTGACAACGACCGTGGCGGCTTCCGTCGCGACAACGACCGCGGCGGCCGCTCCTTCGAGCGCCGCGACGACCGCGGTGGTTTCAACCGCGAGGACCGTGGCGACCGTGGTGGCCGTTCCTTCGAGCGTCGTGACAACGACCGTGGCGGCTTCCGTCGCGACGACCGTCCCTCGGGCGGTTTCCGTCGGGACAACGACCGTTCCTCCGGTGGTTTCAACCGCGACGAGCGTGGCGACCGTGGTGGCCGTTCCTTCGAGCGTCGTGACAACGACCGTGGCGGCTTCCGCCGCGACGACCGCCCCTCCGGCGGCCACCGTGGCAGCGACCGCCCCTTCAACCGCGACCGCCGTGACGACCGCCCCTCCGGCGGCTTCCGCTCCGGTGGCGGCGACCGCCCCTACGGCCGTCGTGACGACCACCGCGGCGGCACCACCGGCGGCCGCTCCTTCGACCGCCGCGCCGACAAGCCGCGCTGGAAGCGCAACGGCTGACACAGCCTGAGCAGTTGATCCGCCAAGGGCCCGTACGACACCTCGCTGTCGTACGGGCCCTTCGGCGTCGCGCCGCCAACTGCCCGGCGCCGGGCCGGACCTGACAAGGAATACGTGGCGTACGTCACGCCTGCGCCGACCCTGCGCAGGCGCGACGGCTCGCGAGAGCGCCCGGGAGCGGGCGCGCCGCTCCCGCGAGGCCCCGGGCGCCCCATCGGCTCTACGAGGCCGGGCCACGGCCCCGCCAGGGCCCGCGCCCAGTGCGCGCGGGCCGGATGACGGCTGCTGATGACTCCTGATGCCTAATGCCTTCGGGCTGCGGCGGGTACGCGGGCTATGCTGCGTGGTGCGGGCCATTAGCTCAATTGGCAGAGCAGTGGACTTTTAATCCATTGGTTCAGGGTTCGAGCCCCTGATGGCCCACCGCGTGCGGAGGCCGCTTCGGCCCCGCTGACCTGCGTATCGGCGCCCCGTCCCGGCTTCACCGGGCGGGGCGCCGTCGTATGGGCGCACCGCTCAGCGCGCGGCGGGGCCCGCCGGGTCCTCGATGACGCCGGCGACGCGGAAGCGTACGTCCGGGGCGTCCGGCTTCGGGCGGTACGGGTAGGAGCGGAGCCTGATCCTGGTGCCGACGCGCACCGGGCGGTTCAGGTTCCTCGGCACGTAGGCGCGGATCAACTGCCGTCCGCCGTGCGGCAGTACGTCCTGCGGCCGGTCCGCCGTGGTGGTGAGCAGGCGCCGCAGCTCCGCGTCGTACGGTACGGCGAGGGCCAGGTGGCGGGGTGCGGCCGCCGGGTCGCCCCGGCCGGCGGGCGGGGTGTCCGCGAGCGCGATCAGCTCCGTCACCACATAGCCGGATGCCGCCCTCGCGGGCGCCCGCCGCCCCGCGGGCCAGTGGGGCTTGCGCAGCTGGATCTGGCCTCCCGCCTTGCCGCGCCGTTTGCTGAGCACCTTCCGCTGACGAGCAGTCATCGCCGACACCCCTTCGAGGACGGTCAGAGCGGTCAGATGGGACGGTCACGCGTGGTCGGTGGCGGGAACCTAGCCGATGGCCGCCGGGCGCGGGCGCCACAATCCGGTCAACTGCGCCGCCGGGCGCCCAGGAGGAGGGACAGCGCGGCCAGCAGCGCGCAGCCGGCCCCGGCCAGGGGGAGCCAGGGGAGCAGGCCCGCGCCGGCGAAGAGGCCGCCGAGGGCCGCGGCGAGGGTCTGGCCGAGGTAGACGGCGCTGTTGTTCAGGGCGAGCAGCATGTCGCCGCGCTCCTTTCCGAGGGCCAGCAGCCGGTGCTGGATGAGCGGGAAGCTCGCCCAGTGGGCCAGGCCCCAGACCGTCAGGCCGATGGCCGCCGCGGGCAGCGAGCGCAGGGCGAGGGTCAGTACGGCCAGGACGGGGACGAGCGCGCCGACGGTGGCGTACAGCCCGGTGGCCGGGGCGACGCGGTCGGCGAGCCGGCCACCCAGCAGGACGCCAGCGAAGCTGCCCACGCCGAACAGGAGCAGCAGCCAGGTGCGGTCCGCGGCGGTGGTGCCGGGGACGGTGTCCAGGAGCGTGCCCAGATAGGTGTAGACGACGAAGGTGGCGACGATCCACAGGACGGTGGTCAGCAGCGCGGTGGGGGCGCGGCGGATGCGTACGGCGGCCAGGCGCTCGCGTACGCCGGCGCCGCTGGCGCCCGGGAGCGCGGGGACGCTGGCCCACAGGCACAGGGCGGTGACCAGCGCGAGGGCGGCGACGAAGCCGAAGGCCCAGCGCCAGGAGGCGAGCGAGCCGATGGCGTTGCCCAGCGGGACGCCCACGGCGATCGCGGTGGTCATGCCCGCGTACACGACGGCCAGCGCCCGGCCCCGCCGCTCGGGCGCGGTGATCCGGGCGGCGACCGCGGACGCGGTGGAGGCGTACAGGGCGGCGGCCAGGCCCGCGATCACCCGGCTGGCCAGCAGGACGGCGAAGTCCGGCGCGAGGGCGGAGAGCGCGTTGCCCGCCGTGAAGACGAGCAGGACGGCGATCAGCAGGGTGCGGCGGTCCCAGCGCGCGGTGACGCCGGCCAGCAGCGGGGCGGCCACGGCGTAGGTGATCGCGAAGACGGTGACGGTCTGGCCGGCCGCCGCCGTCGACAGGCGCAGCTCCCCGCCCAGCGCGGGCAGCAGCCCCGACACGATGAACAGGTCCGTGCCGATCGCGAACATGCCGAGGGCCAGCAGCCATATGCGGGCTGTGGAGCCGGTGGCCGGGCGGGGCGCCGCGGCGGCGCCGGGGCGGTCCGTGGGCCCGGCTTCGGGGAGATCGGCGGGCCCGGCGGCATCCGCGCGGGCGGTTGATGCGTGCGGCATCGCGGCTTCCCTCTCGGTAGGTAACCGGTCATGTGGTTACGAGGCGACGTAACCTATCATGGGGTTATGCCGGAGGAAGTGGATCAGGAGCAGGGCTGGGTCTGGTACGGAGGCCGCCTCAGCGTCGACTTCGTCAACACCCGCAAGATGCGGTTCGCGCAGGGGAACGAGCTGCTGCGCCGGCCCGAGGACCTCGCCGCATGGCTCGTCGCCGCCGAGGTCCTGCCGGACACCGCTGCGGCGGAGCGCCCCGCCGTGGACGGCGCGCTCCTGGAGCGGGCGAAGGAGCTGCGGGAGGCCGTCGACGCGGGCATCCGGGCCGTCGTGGTCCCCGACGAGGGGGTGGACGAGAGCGCGCTGCCGGTCATCAACTCCTGGCTCGCGCGGGCGGCCGCGTACCCGCCGCGCCTGGAGGCGGTGGACGGCACTCCCGTACTCCGGGCCGGGACCGCGCCGGCGGACGCGCACGGCGCGCTGTGCCGGATCGCGGCCGACGCCGCCGAACTGCTGGGCACCGACGCCCGCGCCCGGCTCCGCATCTGCGACGGCGTGAACTGCAGCGCCCGCTTCGTGGACAAGTCCGTGGGCCGCAGGCGCCGTTGGTGCCAGATGGCGGTGTGCGGCAACCGCGCCAAGGCAGCCCAGCACCGGCGGGCGTCGGCGGCCGGCTGAAGCGGCCCGCCGCCGCTGCGGCCCGCCCCGCATGACCCGTACGGCCCAAGCCGATTCGCCGCCCGGGCCGCCACCGGAAAGCCTTGGGAGGCGAGGTGCCGGTGAGCGGCGGGGTTCGTCAGGACGGGCCCGCGGGAGTGGGAAAGAGGCCGGTGCGGATGCGGCGAGGCGGTACGGGCGGCCGTGCGGGCGACCGCGAGCGGCGCGCACGGCGGGACCGTATGTCCCCCTTCGGCCGCCGCATGGCCCGCTGGCTCCCCGCGCTCCTGCTCATCGCGGGCCTCAGCTTCGACCTGTCGACGCCGCCCCAGTACACGGCCGCGCCCTTCTTCTCCGCCGCCCCTTTGGTGGCCGCCCCGCTGTACTCGCTGCGTACGACCGTGGCCATCGCCTTCGTCTGCGTGATGTCGGAGTACTGGGTGCTCGTCTACCACGGCAGGCACAACAGCTACGAGTCCATCACCGAGGCCGTCACCGTCCTCGTCGTCGCCGTCCTGGCCGTGGGCATCAACCGGGTCGTACGCCTCAGCGACGCCCAGCTCGCCTCCGTACGCGATATCGCCGAGGCCGCCCAGCGGGCCGTACTGCCGACCCCCGCCGAGAGCATCGCGGGCCTCGCGGTCGCCGCCCGCTATGTGGCCGCGCAGGCGGACGCCCGTATCGGCGGCGATCTGTACGCGGTGCAGGACACCCCGCACGGCGTCCGGCTGATCGTCGGGGACGTACGGGGCAAGGGACTTGAGGCGGTGGAGGCCGCGGTGATCGTCATCGGGGCCTTCCGGGAGGCGGCCGAGCAGGAGGCCACCTTGGAGGCGGTGGCCTCCCGGCTGGAGCGGGCGCTGCAGCGGGAGGGGGGCCGGCGCGAGGGGCTGGACCAGTTCGAGGGCTTCACCACGGCCGTACTGGCGGAGATCCCCGCCGACGAGGGGGCCGCGCTGCGCGTCCTGAACCGCGGCCACCCCGCGCCGCTGCTGCTGCGCGCGGACGGCGGGCTGACCGCCCTCGAACCGGCCGAGCCCGCCCTGCCGCTGGGCCTGAGCGAGGTGGCCGGCTGGCCGGACCGGGCGGAGGAGACGCCCTTCCCCGCGGGCGCCACCCTGCTGCTCTTCACGGACGGCGTCACCGAGGCCCGCGACTGTACGGGCACCTTCTACGACCCCCTGGTCCGCCTGCGCGGCCGCCGCTTCCCCGACCCGGAGGCGCTGCTGGACGCGCTGGTGGCGGATGTCGCCGGGCATACCGGCGGGGAGTCGGCGGACGACATGGCGCTGCTGGCGGTGCGGCGGCCGCTGCCGGTCTGAGGGGGAGGGGCGGTCGTCACGGCAGGTCTGATGCCGGGCGGCGCTGCAGGGCAGCCAGCGGCGCAGCCTCAGGGCAGCCAGTGGATGCTCTGCCCGTGCTGTGCCGTATGGGCCACGGGCCGCTCGTCGAGCGAGAGCGTGAGCAGGCCCTCCTCCGCGGGGCGCGGGGCCGCGATCCAGGGCAGCACGCTGTGGTGCTCGTTGGAGATCCAGTGCCCGGGCCGCCGCGCGAACAGCGACCGTACGAGCCGGGCGAACTCCTCGCGGCGCTCCAGCGGCAGGTAGGTCAGCACGGAGGTGTGGAAGACGACGAGCGTCGCCTCGGGCGGGGCCTGGGCGGCGAGCGCGGGCAGCTCGTCGAGGAGGTCGCCGCGTACCAGGAGGGGGGCCCGCGCGGACCGTACGGCTTCCGTGGCGCGTACCGCCTCGATGGCCGCCAGCTGCCGCTGCCGCCGCAGGTCCGTCGCGCCCGGCCAGATCAGCGCCTGGAGCCAGCGCACGTCCTCGGGGTCGGAGGTGTCCAGCGGATCGAGGTCGATGCCCGCGCGCCAGACGATCTCGGGGAGCCGGTCGGGGACGGGCGTGCCCGGGCTCGTACGGCAGGGGAAGACCGCGGGGCTGCCCGCCGCGCCGAACTCCGGCCGGTCGTCGTAGCGGTAGCGGTAGCGGTCCGGGTGCAGGCACAGCCCGGCCGAGGCGCCGACCTCGATCAGCGCGAGCGGCTGGGGGAGTTGGGCCAGCAGCGGCAGGAGCGTGGCGCAGCGCGCGGGCTCGTTGGTCTGGGTGGAGCGCCGCAGCATCACCTCGCGCACGGCGTCCCAGTGGCGTACGGTCCACTCGCGCCAGCCCCGGTAGGCGGCCTCGCCGCGCGGGCCCTGCTCGGCGTGCGGGCCGTCGAGGTAACGGACCGCGGCGAGCAGGAGGTTGGGCTGCTGCTTGTTGCCGTCGGGGAGCGTGGCGGAGAGCAGATCGCACAGCTCCTGGTCCCGGCTGATCCGGTCGGTCAGCTCCTCGTACGCCTCGGACTGCCCCCTCGCCTGCTGCCGGGAGAAGTCCCGGTACCGATCCGCCACTGCCTGCGCACTGTTGACGACCATGATCAGACGTTACTGCCCTCACGATCCGTAACTGCCATACACCCCTCCGCGTAACGACTGGTGCACAATCCGGGGAAGATCGTTTGGGATGCGCGCCCCAACTCACCCATGTATGCGATGTATTGGGAGCATAAATGCCTGCCAAACCTGCGGCCGATTCCGGGGAACGCTTGGTATCCGACCGCGCCGTCTATTACTGTCCGATAACGGAGCGCGGTCGTCCCAGCCGTCGCAAGAGGCGGCACCGTGCGCCTACGCCGAATCCCGTACGCGCGATTGCCAACTGCATCAGGTGCACCATGCGCGACTGCTGTCCCGCGTCCCCGCGCCATCAGCCGCCGCATCGTCCACCATTGCGTCGCCAGCCGTGCCGAGGGAACCGGGGAACCACCACCCTGGGGTGAATCGGACGCCTCTCCCACCAGAGGCCGCCCGTAGGAGACCTTCCTGCTCCGAGCCCGACAGCTAACCCGGTAGGTGAGAAGGAAGGAAAGGAGTGCGCCCCCGTGGCGTCCAACAGGCCCGCCCCCGAGCCTTCGTCCGCGTACGGCTTCGAGCCCCGCGCCGCCGGTGCCACCGGCCCCGCCGACCTCTCGGATCCTGCGTCCACCGCGGTCATGGCGACCATCGCCGCCACTCCTTTCGCCGTCGGCGGCGCCGATGACCACGCCGGCGCTCCCGGCGCCGGGGACGGCCCGTGGGAGGAGTGGAACCCCACCGAGGAGTCCGTACGCCCCGTACGCGGCAGACACCGGGTCGGCAAGCAGCGCAACAGCGGACTCGCCCGCAGCGGCACGGTCCTGGGCGTCGGCGTCATCGCGGCGGTCGGCGCGAGCGGCATGGCCACCGCCGAGGACAAGCCGCCGGTGCCGATATCCATGCCCGACCTGGGCGGCCTCGCCGACACCATGGCGGCCAAGCTCCCGGACGCGGAGTCGCTGCCCGGCATCGGCGACCTGATATCCGACGATGCTCCGGAAGCTTCGGATTCCTCCCCTTCTTCGCCCTCCGGTTCTTCTTTGTCCTCCGGTTCCTCTTCGTCCTCTGGTTCCTCTTCGTCCTCCGGCCAGGTCGTCCAGCCGGGCGTCTCCCCGGAGGCCGCGGCGCAGGGACACGACGCCAGTACGGCCCTCCTCTCGCGCATCATGCAGCAGGCCGAACGGCAGCAGGACGCCGCCGCACAGGAGGAGCGCGAGGCGGCGCAGCAGGCGGCCGTGCGCCGGGCCGAGCAGGAGGCGGCCGACAAGCAGCGCAAGGCGGAGAAGGCCGCTGCCGCCGAGGAGGCCGCCAAGAAGGAGGCCCAGCGCGAGGCCGAGCGGAAGGCGGCGGCCGCCGCCCGCAAGAAGGCCGAGGCCGAGCGCCTGGCCGAACTGGCCAAGAGCTACACGCTCCCGCTCACCTCGTACACCCTGACCGCGAGCTTCGGCCAGGCCGGCGACCGCTGGTCGGCCAACCACACGGGACAGGACTTCGCCGCCCCGACCGGCACCCCCGTCAAGGCACTGCACTCCGGCACGATCACGCAGGCGGGCTGGGCCGGCGCGTACGGCTACCGCATCGTGCTCACCCTTCAGGACGGCACCGAGGTCTGGTACTGCCATCTGTCGTCCATGGTCCGCGTCTCCGGGAAGGTCGCCACCGGCGATGTGATCGGCCGCGTCGGTGCCACGGGCAATGTCACCGGGCCGCACCTCCACCTGGAGATCCGTCCGGGCGGCGGCGCACCGGTCGACCCGGCACCGTGGATGCGCAGCCACGGCATCGGCATCTGACGCTCGTCGGCGCTTACCGGCGCTTACCGGCGCTTACCGGCGCTTACCGGCGCTCACCGGCGCTCACCGATGTCCTGTTGGGGCGCGCTCCGACGGAATGGAATAAACCCCTCCCACCCCTCGCTGAACAAAGGCATGGCTACGAGTAAGCAGACCGCGACGACCACTCCGGCTCCGACTCCCACCCCCAGGTCCATCGGCTCCCTCTCCGTCTCCCCTCTCGCCCTCGGCGGCAACGTCTTCGGCTGGACCGCGGACGAGGCGGAGTCCTTCGCCGTACTGGACGCCTACGTCGCCGGCGGCGGCAACTTCATCGACACCGCCGACGCGTACTCGTACTGGGTGGACGGCAACAAGGGCGGCGAGTCCGAGACCGTCATCGGCAACTGGCTCGCCTCGCGCGGCAACCGCTCCGATGTCGTCATCGCCACCAAGGTCGGCGCGCTCCCCGACCACAAGGGCCTGTCCGCCGCCACCATCAAGTCCGCGGTGGACGAGTCCCT
Source organism: Streptomyces sp. UF-297 (assembly GCF_058245575.1). Classification (NCBI taxonomy): domain Bacteria; kingdom Bacillati; phylum Actinomycetota; class Actinomycetes; order Kitasatosporales; family Streptomycetaceae; genus Streptomyces; species Streptomyces sp. UF-297. The sequence goes on from NZ_JBSIBZ010000146.1 coordinate 8,219, forward strand.
CACCCGCCTGCGCACCGACTACATCGACCTCTACTACACCCACTACGACGACGAGTCCGTCCCCGTGGAGGAGTTCCTCACCGCCCTCGACGACCTCGTCAAGGCCGGCAAGGTCCGTGAGATCGCCGCCTCCAACATCTCCGCGGCCCGTCTTTCGGAGGCCCTGGACTTCTCCTTGCGCGAGGGCATCGCCCGCTACGTCGCCCTCCAGCCCCACTACAACCTGGTCTCCCGCGACACCTACGAGGGCGAACTGGCCGACGTGGCCGCCCGCCACGACCTCGCCACCGTCCCTTACTACGCCCTGGCCTCCGGCTTCCTCACCGGCAAGTACCGCCCCGGCTCCTCCGTGGACAGCGCCCGTTCCTCCACGGCCGCCGAGTACCTCGCCACCGACCGCGGCCGCCGCGTCCTGACCGCCCTCGACACGGTCGCCGCCGCCCACAACGCCGAACTCTCCACCGTCGCCCTCGCCTGGCTCGCGGCCCAGCCCACCGTCGCCGCCCCCCTGGCCAGCGCCCGCACCACCACCCAACTCCCGGCCCTGCTGGCCCTCTTCGACCTGAATCTCACCTCCGCGGACCTCGCCCTCCTCACGGAGGCTTCCGCGTAAGGCGTCACCCACGTACGAGGGCGGCCGGACACCCATCGGTATCCGGCCGCCCTCGCGCGTACGTATCGCGCACGTCTCTTGCGTACGTGTCAGGCCCGACGGTCGGCAACCACCCATGACGTCGCGGCAACAACCCCCGCCACCGCAATCACCGAGGGCCAAGCCCCGATCTTCTTCGCCAACGGATGCGACCCGGCAAAACCCGCCACATACACGCCACTCAACGCAGCCGCCGCAGCATTCCCCGCACTCTTCTGCCACCCCCGCGCCGCCACAGCCCCCGCCGCAGCCAACGCCACACCCCCCAACGGCCGCTTCTTGGTCACCCGAGCAACCCCGTACCCACCAACAATCCCCGTAGCAGCCACAACCGCCGCCGGAACCTTAGCCATCTGCGCAACCTCCCCATTAGTGGACAACGTTCGCTTCGACCCTACGTGGCCCACTCACAAGCCCGCGTGCCGTCACCCAAGAAGCATCGATACTGCATCAACAAGTCCCGCCAGGACCCGTACTCTGGCGATGATGTGAGCTGCGCAGAGAGGGGCAGGACGTGTCGTCTGACGCTACTCCGGAACTGTCTGCCGAGCGGATCGCGTTCGGTCAGCGCATGCAGGTACTCCGTACTCGCCGAGGCATGAGCCGCAACGTTCTCGCGGGGCTCCTCGGAAAATCTCCCAGCTGGGTAAAGCAGGTAGAGGGAGGCCGGCTGCACATGCCGAAGCTCCCCATGGTCCTCAGGATCGCCGAGGCATTGCGGGTACGAAATCTCTCCGAACTCGTCGGCGACCAGTCGGCCCCGATCGCCCTGTTCGCCGGCCCCGGCCACGCACGACTCCCGTACGTACGGGATGCCATCAACGTCTATCCCTTCGCGATGCAGCGAGAGGCGCCGCCCACGCCGCACCTGCGGCAGCGACTCTCCCAGGCTTGGCGGGCCCGCCATTCAACAGCAAACCACCGTGATGTCATTGGCGAGCTGCTTCCGGACCTGATTCACGACGCTCAACTAGCCGTATTCCAGGCCGATTCAGGGGACGAGCGCCGTGCTGCTCAGTCGGTGCTTTCGCAGGTCTACAGCCTGAGCCAATTCTTCATTGCCTACCAACCGGACTCATCGCTGCTCTGGCGCGTGGTCGAGCGGGGGATGGTTGCAGCGCAGGAATCCGAGGACCCGCACGCGATCGGAGTCGCTGCTTGGCTTGCCGGCCAAGCCCACCGAGACAGCGGCCCCGCACACTTCGACGCCGCCGATGCTGCCAACCTTGCGACCATCCGCTACCTCGAACCATTCCTGCCCGATGCCGACGACGACGTACTGGCCATCACCGGGGCCCTTCACTTCGAGGCGGGCTACACAGCCGCACGCCGCGGTGACACGGGAACGGCATGGCGCTATTGGGACACGGCGCAGTCCATGGCAAAACGCCTGCCCGCGCACTACTTCCACCCCGTAACATCCTTCTCCCGCGCCATCATGGGAGCACACGCCGTCACCGTCGCCGTAGAACTACACGCAGGCGGCGAGAGCGTCCGCCAAGCAGCCGCCGCAGACGACTCGACCATCCCCTCCCGCCCCCGCCGTGCCCGTCACCGCATTGAAGAGGCCCGCGGATACCAACTCGACAGCCAGCCCGAAGCAGCACTCGCCGCCCTCAACAAGGCATACGAGGCAGCCCCCGAGACCATCCGCTACAACGGCTACGCCCGACGGATCCTCTTGGAAGAGACCGAGTCGAAGAGCCCCTCCCAGCGCCGCCGCGCCAGCGAACTAGCCGTCAAAATCGGCCTATTGACCGCCTAGCTGTAGGGGCACAAAGTGTGTCCCTACTCTCCTCACACCGGCCGTACGGTCAGTCAGCACCAGACCGCAACACACCCCCGCAGCCGCTCCACACGGCCCGGGGGCACGGCCAACCTGAGAGAGCAGGCCGACATGCCGCACTGTATCGTCCGAACCTTCGAACGCCTCCTACGAATTCTTCGTCCCACACCAGCCCGCCAACGAGCGGCCACCCCGCTACCCCCACTCGTCGCCCACAAGCCGGCACCTACGACCTCTCGCCGGCCCCGCAACCTCGACCACCCATTGCGCGGCGAGGACTCCGCCCTCATCCGGCCCTACCTCCTCACACCCCAGCAGTGGCAGAAGGAGCGGCTGCTTCGGCAAGCAGGACGAGAAGGGGCACGCGCCTGATGCACGGACCACAGCCTCTCCGCCTGCTCCCCTGGTCGGGCCCCTCGGACCAACCGTGCTACTTGGTGACAGACGGCACCGGCCGCCTGTCCCAACTGGCCGACACAATCGAGTCCACCCACCTCACGACCGGAGCCGAACTCCTCACATCCGCCGAGAAACTACTCGCCGACCACACCGCCTCCTCCATCGAACTCCGCTTCCTGGCCACCCGCCTGACCCAATCCCTCCGCGACGCCTTGCGCGTCGCCGAGTGTCGAGGCGATCGGCTCTCCACAGCGTGGGATGAGATCGTGACCGATGGCGTAGAGGACCAGGGCAGTGAAGTTGAGTGACGGCCTGGTGGCCAACGTTGCCGCAGAACTTGGAGAGGACGTCAGCGAGTGGACCGACTCACTCGGCTTGGATCATCTTGTCCTCGCCGCACAGTCGTGCGGGTTGCTGGTTGGTGTCACGGTGCATCAACTGGTGCCGCTCAGCGGCAGGGACGACTCGTTCCTGCTGACAGTGAACGTCACCCCAGTGCTGACTGTCTGCTCCGCGCCGGTGCACTGGCGCGACGTACGGCCGCAGCAGCGGATGAATGCTAGGGGCGCCCTACGGCACACCTTGGAGAGGTTGCAGGGCATGGCGCTGGACGCACAGGTGGGACTGAAGGGATTGGTCGTCTAGCAGTACTGCAGACAATGGACCCAGGGAGTGGCGCTGGCCATACTCCCTGGGTTTCTGTGTGTCATGTTCAGGGCCTGGTTGGCAAGATGCGTCTATGGCGAAGGCGAAGGCGTCGAATCCGGTCCGTTTTGGTGCTCCCTTGGGCGTCGACGAGGGGCAGTGGTTCAAGGGGCATGCGGAGCTGCATAGAGCTGGTGTCCATCGCGCGTATGGCACAGGTATCTCGGGCACTGCCCGCGAAGGTGTGGACTCCATCGTTCTCTCTCGTGGATACCTCGATGATGAATACGGCGAGAGCGTGATCATCTATACAGGCGAGGGCAGCCGAGACAGGGACACCGGGCGCCTCTACGCCGACCAGACCATGGCTGCACCGGGAAACACTGGCTTGCTGCTCAACGAAGCGCTCGGCCATCCGGTTCGTGTGGTGCGTGGCCTGAAGATCAGAGGGAGGAAGCGACGCCGAGCGACTGGCGGCTACGAGTACTGCGGACTCTTCCGCGTCGCGGATCACTGGATGACCATCGGGAAGGAAGGTTTCCGCGTATGCCAATTCAAGCTCCTGAAGCTCGCTCCAGGAGAGACGCCGAAGCCGCAGCCTGTGTCCCTGGGTATTGGTCAAGACACCGACATTGAACAACAGGTGCGCCGCACCGTTGAGTATGAGATTCGAATTCGCGACTCAAGGAAAGTTCGCGAAGTGAAGGAGATGTACGACAACACCTGTCAGATCTGCGGCCTTCGGATGGAGGTGTCACCTGGTGGTGAGGCGTATAGCGAGGCCGCCCACATCTGGGCGCTAGGTAAGCCTAACAATGGGCCGGATGAGGTGTGGAATATCCTCTGTCTTTGCCCAAACTGCCATGTGAAGTTTGATCGAGGTGCTCTCCAGCTCACTGATAGCTTCGACGTGCTTGATGGCCTAACGCGGCAGTTCATAGGGGCCCTGCGAAAGGTCAAGCAACATCAAATCAAAGTGGACTGTGTGCGTCAGCATCGCTCTCGTTGGCATGATCGATTCAGTGATCCGCTCAATGGTTGATCTTTATCGGCAACGCTCCGTATGACACCCGCAGCCGGTAGGAGCGACCGGGCTGTGATGGTTACTCGTAAGCCGCGGTGGCCAGGTGGTCGCGGAGCGCGGACTCGATCTCTGCGATGCCTCCAGTGGTGGGGAGTGTCCAGGAGGAGTGGTTGCCGCTTTCGAGGACGAACTCGCTGTTGAAGGTCAGCAGTTCGGGTGAGGGGATATAGGAGTCCCGGAGCCATCTTACGAACACTGCTGCTTCGCCTGCTGTTACACCCATGAGCGTGATGACCCCGCACTCTTCCACCGGGGTTGAGGCCACTCCTTCGATGTAGATGCCCTTGGCGATCTCGACCTCGAATTCGATCATCTCGTCCCCGTGTAGTACGGAGGTGAGGCGTCGTGTGAAGGCGCCGGGATAGGCCTCGCTGAGGGCAGACTGGAAGCCGTCGAGAGTCGTGTGCCAGGCCAGCGCATTGTCTTCGGGTGGAGAAAACACGAAGGTCGTACGGCGCTCGTTTGTTTCAGTCACGTGGTCCTCGTCTCGTCACGGCACGTACCGCGCTGTTCCCTTTGTTCCAGTCATGGCAATCATGCTTTGCCAGTAGGTGGCGGATCTCCGGTCATTGGTGATGATCTCAAGTCCGCGGATTTCGTTATTCCGGGGGTCGGACATTGCCGCGTGGTACCGGCCGAGTTCGATTTGGTCCTTCCTGTACATGCCGTCGATGTGCGGGTCGAACTTGAAGCGCCCTTTATCGTCGATCTTGGGAGGGGTGGCCAGGGTCTTTTCGACCTTGTCCAGGGTGCGGAAGGTGGAGGGCTTCTCGCAGTCCGGCTCGCGGACGTGCTTGGCCTCGACGGCATAGCCGTCGGCGGGCCGCAGCCCGTCAACCATGAGCCCTTTCCCACTGCGGCCGGTGGCTTCCGGCGGCAAGGGGACTTCCCGCTCGGGATAGCCCGCGACCCGTAGCTGGTAGGCGTTGTCGGGATCGCTGGCGGTCCCGCCTCCGGCGAGCCGCCAGCAGGGAGAGAGTGTGCCCAGGTACGGAACCGTGCCTGCTCGCCGGGGCTGAGCAGCTTCGGGTTCGTCAGCGGGTCGGGCGGGATGGGATCGCGATGCGGGATGCCCGGGTTCACTCCCTGCCCGATAGGCACAATGCCCGGCATCCGGCCGGGGGCATTGACGAATACGGCAGGCACCGGAGCCGGTACGGGCATCGGGGGCGGCACTGGGAGGAACGGTGGAGTGACCGAAGGGCCGTCCGGTTTGGGCAGGGTGACTCGGGCCTGGGAGCTATCCAGGGCCGGCGGGACATATCCCAGCGTGTGTATGTATGTGTCACCCGAGACCAGGTCGTTCAGACCGCCGTCGTCCCCGTTTCCGCCGAACAGCGGGGTGTCCCATGGGGCTTCGAAATGCAAGGGGTCGAGCTTATTGGTAGCGATCTCACGCAGCGCCTTCTCGACGTGGTCGGCATATCGGTCGCACGCACTGGCCAACTGTTGGCAGGCCGCTACTAGGTTGAGCAGGAGCGTCTCGTCTCCATGGACCTGCGAAGGGGCGGAGGCGAAGCCCACGCAACGTTTGAAATAGCGGTCAAAGGCGTCGGCGGCTTCGCCGGAGTGGGCGTGGTGAGCGGCGCGGGCGTAAGTCTGGGCGTCGGAGACGAGCCGCTCCATGAGCTTGCCGGCATGACGCCAACTACTAGCCACGTCACGGGGGTCTGCCGCACGATCGGGTGACATCTGAACTGGCTTGCCCTGTGGGGCGGGTGGGAAGGATGTCGTTGTGCCC
>NZ_JBSIBZ010000147.1:0-13947 GCF_058245575.1 Streptomyces sp. UF-297
CCCCCCCCCCCGCCCCCCCCCCCCCCCCCCCCCCCCCCCCCCCCCCCCCCCCCCCCCCCCCCCCCCCCGCCGGTGAGTCCACCAGCGGGTGCAACGCCAGCGCCCGCAACGCGGCGTCGCGATCCTTCACCGTCGCCGCCTCGATCACCGCCCGCTCCACCGCCTTGAGCTGGAGCATCAAACCCAACTGATCCTCGCGCAACGGCACGCACGGCTTCGGGCGCGGCCCGCGCGCATCCACCGTGCACACCCGCTCGATGATCGCGTCGGCGTCCAGCTCGGGGATGGTGGGCCCGTTGCGTACGTTCAGGATCAGCTCGGCGCGGGTGTCGCCCGCGATCGCCCGCATCACCGCGAGCGCCACCCGGTCGTAGCCCCCGCCGTCCAGATCGCAGGTGTCGCGCTCCCAGCCCCCGCTCGCCGCCCGGCTGTCGGCCATGTACGTCTCCTCGCGCTCCAGACGCGTACGCTCCCACAGCTCGTGCGCCCTCCCGGGCGTCGCACCGGCCGCCGCCTCGAAGAAGCCGCCCTGCTGCTGGTCGAGGAACTCCCCGCGGGTCTCCCGCGCCGCCCGCACGGACTGAAGCGTCTCCCGGCGGAAGTAGTAGTAGTGCAGATACTCGTTGGGCAGCGCGCCCAGCGCCCGCAGCCAGTCGGCGCCGAAGAGCCTGCCCTCCTCGAAGGTGGCCAGCGCCTCGGCGTCGGCGAGCAGCCCCGGCAGTAGTTCGCGCCCCTCCGGCTGCCGCAACGACCGCAGCCAGCCGAGGTGGTTGAGGCCCACGTAGTCGTACGCCACCGCATCCGGGTCCGCGCCCGCCGCCCTCGCCGCGCGCCGCACCAGGCCCACCGGCGAGTCACAGATCCCGATCACGCGCTCGCCCAGCACCGACGCCATCGCCTCGGTGACCATCCCCGCGGGGTTGGTGAAGTTGATCACCCAGGCGTCCGGCGCGAGGGCCGCGACCCGCTCGGCGATGCGCAGCGCCACCGGGATCGTGCGCAGCCCGTACAGCACCCCGCCCGCGCCCACCGTCTCCTGGCCCAGCACCCCCTCGTCCAGCGGGATCCGCTCGTCGCGCACCCGGCCCGCCGTACCGCCCACCCGGATCGCGGAGAAGACGAAGTCCGCGCCGCGCAGTGCCTCGTCCAGATCGCCCGCGACCCGCACGGACACCGGCCGCTGGTGCCCCTCGGCCAGGTGCGTCAGCACGGACGTCACCACGCTCACCCGTCGCGCGTCCGTGTCGTACAGCGTCACCTCGGAGACCGACCTCGATGGGTCCTCCAGCAGAGCGCGGTACACCAGGGGTACGCGGAATCCACCGCCGCCAAGAATCGTGAGCCTCATGAGCCGGAACGTATCGCAGCATCAGGCACACTGGCGGCACGGTCAGGGAAGTCAGCGAAGTCGGCCGCGGCGCCGACGACGGGAGGCGCGAGAACGGTGAGCCAGAGCACACACGACGCCCAACACCCCAGGCCCGTCGGTCCGGTGGCGCCGGTGCTCGACCCGCTCGTGGCGGTGCGCGCCCCGGGCGACCCGGCCACCGACGTCTACCTCACCGGCATGGTCTTCCTCGACATCGTCTTCACCGGCCTGGACTCCGCGCCCGTGCGCGGCACCGAGTCCTGGGCGCGCGGCATGGGCTCCAGCCCCGGCGGCGTCGCCAACATGGCCACCGCGCTGGCCCGGCTCGGCCTGCGCACCTCGCTCGCCGCGGCCTTCGGCGACGACGTGTACGGCGAGTACTGCTGGGAGACCCTGGAGCAGGGCGAGGGCATCGACCTGGCGCTCTCGCGCACGGTCCCCGGCTGGCACTCCCCGGTCACCGTCTCCATGGCCTACGAGGGCGAGCGCACGATGGTCTCGCACGGCCACGAGGCGCCCCTGGACGAGGCGGCCCGCACCGCCTTCGGCGGCAAGCACGCGCCCGGCTGCCCGCCGCCCTCCCGCGCCTGCGTCGCCTCCCTGGAGCCCGGCCGCCGCGAGGGCTGGCTCGGCTGCGCCGCGGGCCGCGGCAGCCGCATCTTCGCGGACGTGGCCTGGGACGACACCGGCCGCTGGGACCCGGCCGACCTCACCGACCTCGAACACTGCGAGGCGTTCTTGCCCAACGCCGAGGAGGCGATGCGCTACACCCGCACCGACTGCCCGCGCGCCGCCGCCCGCAAGCTCGCCGACCTGGTCCCCCTCGCCGTGGTCACCATGGGCGCCCAGGGCGCCGTCGCGGTGGACGGCCGTACGGGGGAGAGCGCCGAGGTCCCGGCCATCGCGGTGGAGGCGCTGGACCCCACCGGCGCGGGGGACGTGTTCGTGGCGGGTTTCGTCACCGGCACCCTCGCCAACTGGCCACTGGCCGACCGGCTGGCCTTCGCGGGGCTCAGCGCCGCCCTGTCGGTGCAGGAGTTCGGCGGCTCGCTCTCCGCGCCCGGCTGGGTCGAGATCGCGGCGTGGTGGCGGCAGATGCGCTCCTACCCGCAGAGCGCCGACCCCGCGGTGCTGCGCCGCTACTCCTTCCTGGACGCGATACTGCCCGCGGCCGGCCGCTCCTGGCCGCTGGCCCGCGCCGTCCCCACGATCGGCTTCCGCAGGCCCGCCTGACGGCGCCGCCGGTGCGGCTCGCACGCTGGGGGAACGGCGAAAAAGCCCTCGGGCTTGTCGGTGCACCGTCGTACCCTTGGTATCCCACGGAGCCAAGCCGCAAAGAGAGGGTTGAGCAGGCCACAGAGCCGGCCCATGACTCAGACACCCACACGACCGCAGGCCCACGCCCAGTTCACCGTCCCGGCCAAGCACCCGATGGTCACGGTCCTGGGGTCGGGGGACTCGCTGCTGCGCGTGATCGAGAAAGCCTTCCCCGCCACCGACATCCACGTGCGGGGCAATGAAGTCAGCGCGGTGGGCGACCGTGACGAAGTCGCCCTGATCCAGCGCCTGTTCGACGAGATGATGCTGGTGCTGCGCACCGGACAACCGATGACGGAGGACGCAGTGGAACGCTCCATCGCCATGCTGCGCTCGGCGCAGAACGGCGACGGCGCGGCGAGCGAGACCCCGGCCGAGGTGCTCACCCAGAACATCCTCTCCAACCGCGGCCGCACCATCCGCCCCAAGACCCTGAACCAGAAGCGCTACGTCGACGCCATCGACCAGCACACCATCGTCTTCGGCATCGGCCCGGCCGGCACCGGCAAGACGTATCTGGCGATGGCCAAGGCGGTCCAGGCGCTGCAGTCCAAGCAGGTCAACCGCATCATCCTGACCCGCCCCGCGGTCGAGGCCGGCGAGCGCCTGGGCTTCCTGCCCGGCACGCTCTACGAGAAGATCGACCCGTATCTGCGCCCCCTGTACGACGCGCTGCACGACATGCTCGACCCCGACTCGATTCCGCGGCTGATGGCGGCGGGGACTATCGAGGTGGCGCCGCTGGCATATATGCGTGGACGCTCGCAGCCGGTCTTTACGAACGTCCTGACCCCGGATGGCTGGCGCCCTATCGGGGATCTCCGGGTCGGCGATCTCGTGATCGGCTCGAATGGTGAACCGACCCCTGTTCTCGGCGTCTACCCGCAGGGTGCGAGGGACATCTACCGCGTCACGGCCCAGGACGGCTCCTGGACGCTGTGCTGCGGTGAGCACCTGTGGACGGTCCGCACGGCTTCGGACAGGCGCCGGAACAAGCCGTGGCGGGTCCTTGAGACCAAGGAGATGATCGGCAACCTCCGCGCGGCGCACGCCCGCCGGTACGAACTGCCGCTGCTTACGGCGCCGGTGAGCTTTCCCGAGCGTGAGGTTCCGCTGGACCCGTACGCCCTGGGGCTGCTGCTCGGTGACGGCTGTATTTCTGGGAGTCGTACGCCTTCGTTCGCCACGGCCGACCCGGAGCTTATCTCTGCGCTGGAGACGGGAGTTCCCGGCGTCAAGGTGCGGCCGCACAGCGGCTACAACTACCTCATCAACCGTGTGCCGACACCGGGCGACAGCGGTGTCCTCACGCATCCGCTGAAGCAGGCTCTGCGCACCTTGGACCTGCTCGGCAGTAAGTCGTACTCGAAGTGCGTGCCGGACGACTACCTTTACAACTCGGCCGAAGTCCGCCTTGCGGTACTCCAGGGGCTGCTCGACACCGACGGAGGTCCGGTCGCTCAGTCGGATCGCACCTGCCGCATCCAGTACTCGACGGCGTCAATCCTGCTCCGGGACGACGTCATCGCGCTGGTTCAGTCCCTGGGCGGCGTCGCCTACACTCGGCGCCGCGCAGCCGAGGGGCGAGTAAAGGGCAGTACCACACGCGGTGAGTACCGCCGCGACTCTCACATCGTCGACATTCGCCTCCCCGAAGGCATCGAGCCCTTCCGCCTCGCCCGTAAGCGAGACAAGTACCACGAGGCCGGAGGCGGCGGGCGCCCGATGCGATTCATCGACAGCATCGAGCCCGCAGGGCGCGAGGAGACCGTCTGTATCCAGGTCGCGGCCGAGGACTCGCTGTATGTCACGCAGGACTACCTGCTGACGCACAACACCCTGAACGACGCCTTCATCATTCTCGACGAGGCGCAGAACACCAGCCCCGAGCAGATGAAGATGTTCCTCACCCGCCTGGGCTTCGAGTCGAAGATCGTGATCACCGGCGACATCACCCAGGTCGACCTGCCGGGCGGCGCCAAGAGCGGTCTGCGCCAGGTGCAGGACATCCTTCAGGGCGTGGACGACGTGCACTTCGCCCGTCTGACGAGCACCGACGTGGTGAGACACAAGCTCGTGGGCCGTATCGTCGACGCGTACGAGAAGTACGACAGCCGCAACGGCCGGTAACCCTTCAGAAGCGAGAAGACCCAGCACCATGTCGATCGACGTCAACAACGAGTCCGGTACGGACATCGACGAGCAGGCGGTCCTGGACATCGCCCGCTACGCCCTGGCCCGGATGCGCATCCACCCGCTCTCCGAGCTGTCGGTGATCGTCGTGGACGCCGACGCCATGGAGGCGCTGCACATCCAGTGGATGGACCTGCCCGGGCCCACCGATGTCATGTCCTTCCCGATGGACGAGCTGCGTCCGCCGGCCAAGGACGACGAGGAGCCCCCGCAGGGGCTCCTCGGCGACATCGTGCTGTGCCCGGAGGTCGCCACCAAGCAGGGGCAGGAGGCGCCGACCCAGCACTCCATGGACGAGGAGCTCCAGCTGCTCACCGTCCACGGCGTCCTGCACCTGCTGGGCTACGACCACGAGGAGCCCGACGAGAAGGCCGAGATGTTCGGCCTCCAGGCGGCGATCGTGGACGGCTGGCGGGCCGAGCGGGGTCTGACCGGTCCCTCCCCGGCGCCCACCGTCACGTGACGGTCATGTCCGGACAACTGATCGCCGTCGCCGTCCTGCTCGTCGTCATCGCCTGGCTCGCGGCCTGCGCGGAGGCGGGCCTGGCCCGCACCACCAGCTTCCGCGCCGAGGCGGCGGTGCGCTCGGGGCGGCGCGGCAGCGCCAAGCTCGCCGCCGTCGCCGCCGACCCCGTCCGCTATCTCAATGTCGCCCTGCTGGTGCGGGTCGGCTGCGAGATGGCGGCGGCCGTCGTGGTCACCTACGTCTGTCTGCACTCCTTCGAGCAGACCTGGCAGGCGCTGGCCGTCGCGATCGGCGTGATGGTGCTGGTCTCCTACGTCGCGGTCGGTGTCTCGCCGCGTACGATCGGCCGCCAGCACCCGCTGAACACCGCCACCGCCGCCGCGTACGTGCTGCTGCCGCTGGCCCGCATCATGGGCCCCATCCCGCCGCTGCTGATCCTGCTGGGCAACGCCCTGACCCCCGGAAAGGGCTTCCGCCAGGGCCCGTTCGCTTCCGAGGCCGAGCTGCGCTCACTGGTGGACCTCGCCGAGAAGGAGTCGCTGATCGAGGACGAGGAGCGCCGGATGGTGCACTCCGTCTTCGAGCTGGGCGACACCCTCGTCCGCGAGGTCATGGTGCCGCGCACGGACCTGGTCTGCGTCGAGCGCTACAAGACCATCCGCCAGGCCCTCACCCTCGCGCTGCGCTCCGGCTTCTCCCGCATCCCGGTGACGGGCGAGAACGAGGACGACATCGTGGGCGTGGTCTACCTCAAGGACCTCGCGCGCAAGGTCCACATCTCGCGCGACGCGGAGAACGAACTGGTCTCCACGGCCATGCGCCCGGCCGTCTTCGTGCCCGACACCAAGAACGCCGGCGATCTGCTGCGCGAGATGCAGCAGGACCGCAACCACGTCGCGGTGGTCATCGACGAGTACGGCGGCACGGCCGGCATCGTCACCATCGAGGACATCCTGGAGGAGATCGTCGGCGAGATCACCGACGAGTACGACCGGGAGCTGCCGCCCGTCCAGGACCTGGGGGAGGGCAGCTACCGCGTCACCGCCCGCCTGGACATCGGCGACCTCGGCGAGCTGTACGGCATCGCCGAGCTGGACGACGAGGACGTCGAGACCGTCGGCGGGCTGCTCGCCAAGCTCCTGGGCCGGGTCCCGATCGCGGGCGCCACGGCCGAGGTCGACCTCTCCGGCGACGCCCGCGACCCCTCGCTCAAGGCCCTGCGCCTGACCGCCGAGTCGCCCGCGGGCCGCCGCAACAAGATCGTCACCGTGCTCTGCGAACCCGTGCGCTCCACTGGACCGGCCGACGACGCTCCGCTGGGCGCCGACCCGCATCAGGCCCGCGGACCGCGCCGCCGCCGCAACCCCACCGCCACCAGCACCGCGACAACGGCGACTACCGCCGCGTCCACCCCCAGCCCCAGCCTGATACCGCCCAGCGTCGCCTCGGCGAAGCCCGTACCGCTGCCCGTGAGGGACGCGACGTGCGCCGACGCCAGCGCACTCAGCAGCGGAATACCGACCGTGATCCCCACCTGCTGCGAGCTGGTCACCAGCCCCGTGGCCAGCCCCTGCTCGTGATCGGGCACCCCGGAGGTCGCGGTGACCCCGTACGCGACGATCGCCCACAGATGACCGACGCAGCCCACCGTCACGCCCACCAGCGCCAGCCAGACCCCGGAGGAGACCCCCACGCCCAGCAGCGCCGCGGTGCAGACGGCCTGGATCAGCAGGCCGGTCACCAGGGTGCTGCGGGCGCCGATACGGGCGATGACCTTGGGCGCGACGATCCCGGCGAGGGCGGCGAAGACGCCCTGGACGCCGAAGAGCAGCCCGGTCTGGAACGGGGAGAGCCCCAGCACCTCCTGGAGGTAGAGGGTCAGCAGGAATATGACCGTGCTCATCATCGAGAAGGTGGTCAGGCCCGCCAGATTGCCCCAGGCCACCGTGCGGCGGCGCAGCATCGGCAGCGAGACCAGCGGCTGGGCCGCCCGGGACTCCACGAGGACGAACGCGACCAGCAGCGCGAGGCCCAGCACGAGGGTGACGAGCACATCGGCGCGGCCGAGGCCCCGCTCGGCGGCGGTGGACAGCGCGTAGATCACCAAGAGCAGACCGCCGGTGACGGTGACCGCGCCCGGCACGTCCACCCGCGGGCGCTGCGGGTGCCGGGACTCGGTGAGCAGCGCGGGCGCCGCGGCCAGTACGGCCACTCCGGCCACGGCCAGCAGCCCCATCGTGGAGCGCCAGCCCAGCGAGTCGGTCAGCACCCCGCCCAGCACCATGCCGATGGTGAAGCCGAGGGAGAGCAGGGTGCCGCTGATGCCCAGCGCCCGTTCGCGCTGCGGGCCCTCGGCGAACGTCGTGGTCAGCAGCGACATGCCGGTCGGCACGATGACCGCGGCGCCCAGCCCCTGCAACGCGCGCCCGGCCAAAAACGACGCCGGGTCCCAGGCCAGGGCGGCCAGTACGGAGGCCGCGGTGAACAGGGCGAGCCCGCTCAGGAAGAGCCTGCGGCGCCCGTACAGGTCGGCGATCCGGCCGAACAGCAGCAGGAAGCCGCCCGACGGCAGCGCGAAGGCGGTGACCGCCCACTGGAGGTCGGCCTGGCCCATGCCCAGGTCCCTGCCGAGGACCGGCAGCGCCACGTTCAGGATCGAGAAGTCCAGCGCGACGATGAACTGCGCCGCGCACAGCACCATCAGGACGAGCTTGGCGCGGGTGGTCATCCGGGCGGGCGCGGGCGCGGGGGCGGCAGCCGGGGCGGCGGGCGGTGGTGCGGGGGCCAGGGACGTATCGGTAGGCATGCGATCAGCCTGTAGGGGCGGAATAAGCCGTGGGGAGCGGGCACTTATCGTGGTGTTCGAACCACCAGACAGGGGGACAGGCGTGGCCAAGCCAGTACAGACACCGGCCGCGGCCGTGGCGGTGAGCGCCGAGGCGCGCCGCCGCCAGGAACTGCGGGAGTTCTTGATGAGCAGGCGGGCCCGGGTCACTCCGGCCGAGGCCGGGCTGCCCGACGGCGGCCGCCGCCGTACGCCCGGACTGCGCCGCGAGGAGGTCGCCGTCCTGGCGGGCGTCGGCGCCTCTTGGTACCAGTGGCTGGAGCAGGGCCGCGACATCACCGTCTCCCCGCAGGTGCTGGACGCGGTGGCGCGGGTGCTGCGGCTCAGCGGTGCCGAGCGGCGCCATCTGTACGTACTGGCCGGGCTCAATCCGCCGCTGCGGCTGGCGCCGGACGCGGCGGTGGACGACATGGGCGAGGGGCTGCAGCGGCTGATCGACGCGTGGACGCCCTTCCCGGCGCATGTGATGGACCCGTACTGGAACACCATCGCCTACAACGACGCCGCGCACCTGGTGCTGGGCCACGGGCGGCCGGGGGTCTCGATGAACTGCGTGATCGCGTTCTTCACCGACCCCGTCTACCGCGCCCGCAGCAGGAGTTGGGAGCGGCTGGCCCCGGTGGTCGTCGCGCAGTTCCGGGCCGCCTGTTCGCAGCGGCCGGGGGACGAGGGCTTCGAGGCCGTCGTACGGGAGGCCTGCGAGCTGAGTCCGGAGTTCCGGGAGCTGTGGGCGCTCGGGGACGTGCTGGACGGCGGCCAGGTCCACAAGGAGCTGGAGCACCCGCTCGTGGGCGCGCTGCTCTTCGAGTCCACCCAGCTGCATGTGCCGGCCCGTCCGGACCTGGTCATCGTGCTGCACAACCCGCGCCCCGACACCGGTACCGCCGAGCGCCTGGAGTGGCTGGCCTCGCCCGAGGGACGGCGCGGCGGGCTGTACTCGGTCGCGGGCTGACCCGGCCCGTCCGGCGGCCCGCCGCCCGCATATGCTCGGCCCCATGAGCGAAGCCGCAGCGCTGGACCCGGAAGACCGCAAGATCGTTACGCTCGCGCGTTCGGCGCGGGCCCGCAACGGTGTGCCCGAGGGCGCCGCCGTACGCGACGAGACCGGCCGTACCTATGTCGCCGGCACCGTCGCGCTGGAGTCGCTGCAGCTCAGCGCGTTGCAGACGGCCGTGGCGATGGCCGTCGCCAGCGGTGCGCAGTCCCTGGAGGCCGCGGCCGTGGTCACCGAGGCCGAGACCGCGGCCGACGCGGACCGCGCCGCCGTACGGGACCTCGGCGGCGCCGCGACCCCGGTCCTGGTGGCGGGTCCCGACGGCACCGTGCGCGCCACCGTCCAGGCGGGCTGAGGCGCCCGGCGGGGCGCGCCGCAGGGGCCGCGGGACCCGTGTGGTCGGCGCGGCCTCGGCGATCGGGGAGAATGGGCGCCATGAGCGCTCGTACAGACTCCGCCACCGACACCGCCACCCCGCCGCCGCACCGGGCCGGCTTCGCGTGCTTCGTCGGCCGCCCGAACGCGGGCAAGTCCACCCTCACGAACGCTCTCGTCGGTACGAAGGTGGCCATCACCTCCAACCGGCCGCAGACCACCCGGCACACCGTCCGCGGCATCGTGCACCGCCCGGACGCCCAGCTGGTGCTGGTGGACACCCCCGGTCTGCACAAGCCGCGCACGCTGCTGGGCGAGCGCCTCAACGACGTCGTACGCACCACCTGGGCCGAGGTCGACGTGATCGGCTTCTGCCTGCCCGCCGACCAGAAACTCGGCCCCGGCGACCGCTACATCGCCGCCGAGCTGGCCAAGGTCAAGAAGACCCCCAAGGTCGCCATCGTCACCAAGACCGACCTGGTCGACTCCAAGACGCTGGCCGCCCAGCTGATCGCCATCGACCAGCTCGGCAAGGACCTGGGCATCGAGTGGACGGAGATCATCCCGGTCTCGGCCGTCGGCGACAAGCAGGTGGGGCTGCTGGCCGACCTGCTCGTCCCGCTGCTGCCCGAGAGCCCGCCGCTGTACCCCGAGGGCGACCTCACCGACGAGCCCGAGCAGGTCATGGTCGCCGAGCTGATCCGCGAGGCCGCGCTGGAGGGCGTACGTGACGAGCTGCCGCACTCCATCGCCGTCGTGGTCGAGGAGATGCTGCCGCGCGAGGACCGGCCCGCCGACAAGCCGCTGCTGGACATCCACGCCAACGTCTACATCGAGCGCCCCAGCCAGAAGGGGATCATCATCGGCCCCAAGGGCAAGCGCCTGAAGGACGTCGGCATGAAGTCCCGCAAGCAGATCGAGGCGCTGCTGGGCACGCCGGTCTTCCTCGACCTGCACGTCAAGGTCGCCAAGGACTGGCAGCGCGACCCGAAGCAGCTGCGGAAGCTGGGCTTCTAGGGCGCTTCGGCTTCGGTCTGGGCCTTCAGGGCCGCGCGCAGCCAGTGGTACGAATCCTTCGGGGTGCGCGCCAGGGTGCCGTAGTCGACATGGACCAGGCCGAAGCGCTGCGTGTACCCCTGCGCCCACTCGAAGTTGTCCAGCAGCGACCAGACGAAATAGCCGCGGACGTCCACCCCGGCGCGTACCGCCTCGTGCAGGGCCCGCAGATGCCCGTCGAGGAAGTCGATCCGCTGCCGGTCCCGGATGCCGTCGTACGAGCAGCCGTTCTCGGTGATCACCACCGGCGGCAGGCTCGCGCCGTAGCGGTCCCGGAACGAGACCAGCAGCTCGGTGAGCGCCTCGGGCACCACGGGCCACCCGAAGGCGGTCCTCGGGTATTCCGTCATCTCCCTTGGCGCGAAGGGCAGTTCGACCGGGATCTCGACGCCGCCGAAGTCCGCCGGGCCACCCGCGTCCGGGTCCGGGGCCCCGATCGTCGTGGGCTGGTAGTAGTTGATCCCGTACCAGTCCAGCGGCTCGGAGATCACCTTCAGGTCCTCGGCCACCGGTCCCGGCAGCATCGCCGCCAGATTCTCGTCGGGGTAGCTCCCGAGCAGCACCGGCTCGGCGAACAGCCGGTTGAGCAGCAGGTCGTAGAGGTCGGCCGCGGCCCGGTCGGCCTCGGAGCCGGAGGCCGCCCAGGTCGGCCCGTGCGAATTGGCGATCCCGACACTGCGCGCGCCCCGCGCCCGCAGCGCCTGTACGGCCAGGCCGTGCCCCAACAGCTGATGGTGGGCGGCCGGCAGCGCGTCGAACACCAGCCGCCTGCCCGGCGCATGCTGCCCGAGCCCGTAGCCGAGCAAGGTCACCTCGGCCGGCTCGTTGACCGTGACCCACCGCTCGACCCGGTCCCCGATCCGCGCCGCCACCGCGTCCGCATACCGCGCGAAGTGCTCAGCCGTCTCCCGCACGAGCCAGCCCCCCGCCTCCTCCAACGGCTGCGGCGTATCCCAGTGGAACAACGTGGGCACCGGCTGCACCCCGGCCTGCAACAGTGCGTCCACCAGCTGGTCGTAGAAGTCCAGCCCGCCCGCGTTGACCGCCCCCGCCCCGTCCGGCACCACCCGCGGCCACGCCACAGAAAACCGATACGCCCCCACCCCGAGCCCCTCGACCAGCGCCACATCCTCGGCCACCCGGTGATAGTGCCCGGTCGCCACCGCAGGCGTGGACCCGTCCTTGATACGCCCCGCCCCGCCCGCAAACACATCCCACACCGACCGCCCCCGCCCACCCTCACCCACCGCTCCTTCGATCTGCTGAGCAGAGGTGGCCACTCCCCACACGAATCCGTCGGGGAACCGGGGCAGCGGCGAGGCGGGCGAGGGTGTCATGGGCGGGATCCTGAGTACCGCCCGGTAGCAGTGTCAAGAGGTGTGCTCAGGCGCCTTCCTTGAGGACTCGGGTGATCAACTTTCGTTGTTCGTCGGTGAGTCGGGGGTCGGAGCAGTAGCACGTCCGGTCGTCGACGGTGATTTGGTAGCTGAAGCCGTCGGGCACGCCGATGGGTGGCGTGCCCCGGCCTGCGGCCACCGCCTGCTCGGCCAGGGCGTGCCAGTCCTCGGCGTCCGGCCGCCCCGAGGTGTCGACCTCGGCGTGGCGCTCGATTCCGGCGAAGCCGCCGGTGCGTCGAACCTGAATACGCATGTCGGGCCTTCTACCCCGTGCGGGGGCCGCTAACGGGTGAGCCTCAGCCGTTCGTCGGTACGCCGACCTGGGACCAGGCCTTCAGGATGCTCTGGAGCTCGTCACCCTCGCCGTAGCGGGAGCGGGCGGCGGCGACGGTGAGCCGTGCGAACTCGGCGAACTGGGCCTCGGTGCCCAGCTCCCCGCCGGTCAGCACGTCGTACCAGATCTGTCCCGCCTTCTCCCAGGCGTTGCCGCCCAGCGCCTCGGCCGTCAGGTAGAAGGCGTGGTTGGGGATGCCCGAGTTGATGTGCACGCCGCCGTTGTCGCGCGAGGTCTTGACGTAGTCGTCCATCGTCGCGGGCTGCGGGTCCTTGCCCAGGATGTCGTCGTCGTACGCCGTCCCCGGGGCCTTCATGGAGCGCAGCGCCTCGCCGGTGACGTCGGGGCCCAGCAGCCCGGCGCCGATGAGCCAGTCGGCCTGCTGGGCGTTCTGCCCCAGCGCGTACTGCTTGATCAGCGAGCCGAAGACGTCCGACATGGACTCGTTCAGGGCGCCGGACTGGCCGAAGTACTCCAGGTTGGCGGTGTACTGCGTCACGCCGTGGGTCAGCTCGTGGCCGATGACGTCCACGGGGATGGTGAAGTCCAGGAACAGCTCGCCGTCGCCGTCGCCGAAGACCATCTGGCGGCCGTCCCAGAAGGCGTTGCCGTACTTCTCCCCGTAGTGGACGGTGGCGTCCAGTGCCAGTCCGCTGTCGTCGATGGAGCGCCTGCCGTACGCCTTGAGGAACAGCTCGAAGGTCGCGCCGAGGCCGGCGTGCGCACGGTTGACCGTGGCGTCCTTGGACGGCTTGTCACTCTCGGAGTGCACCTTCTTGCCGGGCAGGGTTTCCTGGCGCTTGGCGTCGTAGATGGTGCGGTTGGGCTTGTCGGTGGCCGCGCCCGGAGTGGCGGCGAGGCCCCGGACGGTGGTGATGCGGCGCCGGGTGCGCTGCAGGGCGTCGTGTTCAAGGGTGCGCAGAGCACGGTCGGCGCGTGTGGTGTCCTCGGCGCGGGCCAGCTTGTCGAGGACGTGCGGAGGCACGATGGTGCAGAAGACCGGGTTGACCGGAGTGGCGTTGGCGTCCATGCACGGCAATGTGGCACTGGGTTATGGCCCTGTCACTCCCCGGCGCCATGATTCCTGAAAACGTGTGGTGGATCGCAATTGGGCTGTTGCATACCCCCGGTCCCGCATACTGATACGCAACCGCCGATAGGGCGCCGCCTCGGCTAGGGTGCTGCGCATCATGCGTTTCGGGCTGCTTCTCCTTAGCTGCCGCGGCGAGGGCCTGTAGTCGTAGGCCGACCCCCTCCCCGCGGAGATCGGTGTTGCGGTGTACCGCCCCGTCGGCCGATCCAGCGGACACATCAGGAGCCCTGCGCATCATGTCGAATCCGTTCGAGAATTCCGTCGGTCGTCCCACGCCCGTCACCAACGCCACCCACACGCAGAAGCCGTCCGGCCTGCCGGTCCACAAGTACAGCGCGTACGAGCAGGTGGACATCCCCGACCGCACCTGGCCGGACGCCCGTATCACCAAGGCGCCGCGCTGGCTGTCGACGGACCTGCGGGACGGCAATCAGGCGCTGATCGATCCGATGTCGCCGGCCCGTAAGCGGGAGATGTTCGATCTGCTGGTGCGGATGGGCTACAAGGA